>DATJOH010000076.1:0-4477 GCA_035507235.1 Acetobacteraceae bacterium | reverse complement strand
GTGCTTACCTTAAGGCAGGCGAAGGAAGAATCTTCTTTTTCTGAAGAAAAAGAAGCAAAAAGACTTTTGTCTGTTGGCGTCTGGCGGCAGGCTGCCGCGTGGCCAGCTACCAACGAGCAAAAGTTTTTTGCTTCTTTTTTTCAAAAAAGAAGATTCTTTCTTCGTTACGGTCGTGACGGCCCCGACCCCGCGCCGCTGCGTTCGATCGCGCCGCCTATCTCCGCCATATCCGCCGGTGTCAATGCCAGGTGGGCCGCATCGATCCAGCCATCCACCTGGCCGGCGCTGCGGGCGCCGACAATCGCGCCCGTCACGCCAGGCCAGGCCAGCGTCCAGGCGACGGCGACAGCTGCGACGCTTGTGCCATGTCGCTTTGCAACGCCGCGCATCGCCTCGGCGACCGTGAGGTTGCGCCGCAGCGCCTCGCCGGTGAAGTCCGCGTTGCGCGAGCGCCAATCATTGGCGGGCAACGCGGCGGCACGTTCTACGCTGAAGGACCCGCTCAGCAATCCCGCCTGCATCGGGCTATAGACGATCACGCCGGTATTATGCGCGTCGCACCACGGCAATTCCGCGGCGGCCACGTCGCGCTTGATGGCGGAGAAAGGCGGCTGCAGCGTGTCGACATGGCCCAACGCCTCCGCGACGGCGAGTTGCTGGGCGGTGTGGTTGGAGAGCCCGACGGCGCGTACCTTACCTTCCTGCTTCAGTTCCAGCAGCGTGCGCCAGTACGTTTCGAGAGGCGTTCCATCTTCCGCCGGCCAGTGCATCTGGTAGAGATCGATGCGCTCAACCCGCAGGCGACGGAGGGAGGCTTCAACTTCGCGTCGCAGGCTTGCCGGCGCGCCCACCTGTAATGGCATGCCGCCCGGCTTCTCCGAGGGGATCAGGCCGCATTTGGTGAAGATGTAAGGCCGCTGGCTGCGCGGCATGTCGGCGAGGGCGGCGGCAACCACCTCCTCCGAATGGCCCAACCCGTATATCGCTGCGGTATCGATCCAGTTTATCCCACGATCCACCGCGTGGCGGATGGCGGCGACGGACTCCCTGTCGTCCTGGCTGCCCCAGCCGACGGCCCAGTCGCCGCCGACGGCCCAGGAGCCGAAGCCAACGCGCGTAATCCGCATATCCGTGCGGCCGAGCGGACGCAGGGGCAGAGCATTGCTGCCCGTCGCCGCGTGCATGTGTGTGTCCACTAGCTAGTTCTCGCTCTGTTGTTGCAGTGCGGCGAGGCAGGTAGGGTGGCGGGTTCTATCGTTCCAATGGTATATTCTGCTAATACTAATCGACGCAGCTGCTGAATGGGGCGCCATGGACCTGCGACAGCTCGAGTATTTTATCGCCGTCGCCACCGAGCAGAATTTTACCCGCGCGGCGGCGCGCCTGCACATGGTGCAGTCGGGCCTGTCTGCTTCCATCCGCGCGCTGGAGGACGAGCTTGGCGCGGCGCTGTTCATTCGCACCACACGGCGGGTGGAGGTGACGCCGACCGGCCGGGCGTTTCTCGTAGAGGCACGGCGCGTTCTGGCGGCCGCCGCGACGGCGCGCCAGGTGGTGGATGAGATGTGTGGTTTGCAGCGCGGAACGTTGTCGGTCGGCATGATTCAAGGGCTGGCGCCGTTGCTGGAAATCGCCGACCTGCTTGGGCGTTTCCGCGCCGCCTGCCCGCATGTTGAAGTTCGCCTGACTTCCGGCGGCTCGCTTCCATTGATCGAGGGCGTGCGCGGCGGTGAACTGGACCTGGCATTCACGCAATTTGTCGGCGCCGTCCCGCCCGGTGTGAGCGCGTGGATGCTAGCCTGCGAGCCGCTGGTTGCCGTTTGCGCGCCGGGCCACTGGCTGGCGGGGCAGAAGACCGTGGCATTGCCGGAGCTGATCAAGGAAAATTTTGTCGATCTGCACCCGGATTGGGGAACCCGCCAATTGATCGACCAGAGTTTTGAGGCGAACCGGCTTGCACGACGCACCAGCTTTGAAGTGAACGACCTGCCGACGCAACTGGATCTGGTCGCCCATGGGCTTGGTATTGCGCTGGTGCCGGAGGCAGTGATTGCCGACTACGCCAAAGCGAATGCGGCGAAGCCCGTGCGTGCCGTTGAACTGGCGGAACCGGAGATTTGCTGGGAGCTGGCGGCGGTTTTCGCGCATGACGCGAACGGCAAGCCAAGCAGCGCCGTCACCGAGGCGCTGCTGGGACTTTTGCAGGATGGCGTAACGATCTTGGAGAAGACCGCCGGCTGAGCGTGCTCGCGCGGTTTGCGCGAGCGCGGGCGCGGCTTCAGATATGCGATATGTCCATCGATGCTGTGGGAAGCCAGTGCAGCGGCACGGATCATGTCACGGCGCGCCGCGGCGCGCCTGGAGGTCTGCATGGCGGAATTCACGTTCGATCCGTTTTCCGAAGAAACCGTCAAATCGCCCGGGCCGGCCTATGGCGAGCTTGCCGCGAAATGCCCTTTCTATCACTACAAGAGCCCTGAATACGATTTCCATATTACCAGCAATTACAAGCAAATCCGGGAGGAGGTGCTTTCCGACGAGCGGGTGTGGTCATTCAAATGGGGCAATGCGGCGAAGGATTGGGGCACCAAGGACGGCGAAATGAACAATGTCGGGTTCATGACGGATCCGCCATTTCACCTCGATTGGGCGGCGCAACTGCGGCGCGGCATGACGCCGGCGAAAATCCGCGATTACCGGCCGGAAATCGAGGCAATCGCTGATGATTTGATTGCGCAGATGAAAACCGCCGAGGCAAAGCAGGGCAATTTCCACGATGTTTTCGCGCTTCCGCTGCCCGCCCGCACGATGTGCTACATGCTCGGTGCAGACCAGTCGAACTATCCGCGCTACAAACATTGGGCGGATATTTTCCAGTTCATGCTGTTCAGCGATCCGGACCCGGACGCCTTCCGCGAAATCGTGCAGGAATTCCAGCCGCATTTCATGGGACTGATCAACGATCGAAAGCGAATCCTCGAAGACTCCGGCATAACCGAGCCCACCATGGAACATCTCGGCACGGTGCTACCCTACGATTATATTTCGCTCGGTCTCGTGCTACGCGTGGACGGCCGCAGGTTGAATGACGCGGAGCTGTTCAATATCTGCACGGCATTCTTGACCGGCGGCCAGGAAACGACCACCAGCTTGCTGACGAATATCGTGTGGCGCCTGCTGGAGGAACCTTCGCGCTGGGAGCGGTTGAAGGCGGAGCCGCAGTTGGTGGAAAATGTCATTGAGGAAAGCCTGCGCTTCGATCCGCCGGTGATCGGGCATTTCCGCACCAGTCTCTGCCCCGTAAAAATTGCCGGCGTCGATTTGCCGGAGCGCGCCAAGCTGATGTTCTCGATGATCGGCGCCAACCGTGACCCAAGCCTGTTCCCGGAGCCAGATGAATTCAAGATCGACCGTCCGCTCGGGCAAGTCCGCAAGCACGTGTCCTTCGGCTATGGCATTCATTTCTGCCTTGGCGCGCCGGTGGCGCGCCTGGAAGCACAGGTCGGCCTGAGCCGGCTTATCCGGCATCTGCCTGATCTCAGGCTGATCGGCGACACGAAGCGGATCAATAGCTGGCTGTACTGGGGACGCGCAGAGTTGCCGGTCGCGTGGGATTAGAGCGCGGTAGTTTGACGTTGCATCAGGGAAGATTCGTCGCTTTTGAAGAAAAAGAATACGTCCGCTTTGTGACTTACCGTTCCGTTCCGACCCGTCCGAGCCGCGCTTCAAGCATTGCCGCGATTTCGCGGCGCGCAACCTTATTACTGTGCAACAGCGGCACTTCCTCGCGACGTATCGCCACATAGAGTCGGGGCACTTTGTAAGATGAGAGGAGCTGCCTCAGCTTTGTCTCGACATCCCCGAAATCGACGGAGTCGTCGTCAGTGACGACGGCAGCGGCTACGATCTGCCCCCGCTCGGCGTCGGGCAATCCGACGACATAGGCCGACTGGATGCCGGCGAGTTGTTGCAATTCGAGCTCGACCTCGGCGGGCGATACGTTCGAACCCGCGGTTTTGATTATGTCGCCGTTGCGGCCAGTGAATAGCAAGCGGCTGCCCTGGAACACACCCATGTCGCCGGTGCGGTAGAACCCATCCTCGGTGAAATATTGGTCGGTGGGTATTTTGTGCAGGCCTTGTGTCACCGCATAGCCGCGGATCTGGATTTCGCCGATTTCGCCGGCCGGAACCGGCCTGTCATGCGGGTCGGCAACGCGGACCTCAAAGCCGTCGGCAAAATGATCCATGGGCGCACAGAGCGGATAGCCGGGGGCTCGCAATTCGTCGGCATAGGCGTAGGGACCAAGGGTTTCGCTCATGCCGAGGCCCCAGATGACTTTCGCGCCCGCCATGAGTTTGAGGTCCTCCTCCGCCAGCACGCTGCCGAACGCGAGGCGGCTGTTGCGCAACGTTCTTTCCGTGCACATCGTGGTGGCGCCGGCGGCGAGGTTTGGCAGCAGCGCCATCATCAGCCC
>DATJOH010000075.1:0-15650 GCA_035507235.1 Acetobacteraceae bacterium | reverse complement strand
GTGGTAGTGGTTGGTGCCGGAAATATTGCGGGTGCCGCCGGCGCCGGCGCCGCAGCGATCGAGCGCCTCATGCATGGCGAAGAGCACGGCCGGATGCTGGCCCATGCCGAGATAATCGTTGGAGCACCAGACGGTGACGCGCCGCCGCTTGCGGCCGCTGACATGCGTCGCATTGGGGAAGGCGCCGGCATGACGCTCCAGATCCGCGAACACGCGGTAACGCCCCTCCGCATGCAGCCGATCCAGCTCAGAGCGGAAAAACTGCTCGTAGTTCATCAACGCGATCCTCACCGGCCACCCGGTCGCGGTGCCCTCTAGCACAGGACGCGGCCGAGCGGAAAATGCTTCCACCGATCTGGCCGCGCCTTGATGCAAGTCATGCCCGGCCGCGGGGAGATAAGCACGCACGCTATATTGCGCCAGGGTTAAGGCCAATGACACCTTAGCTTAGGCAGCGAGGGATGGCGGGGATGCGACTGGCGGTGGCGGTGATGCTGGTGTGGGCAGGTGCGGCACAGGCGGCGCCCGCCGTGCAGGTGCCCTCTGTACAGGTGCGCTCTGTACAGGTGGAGGGGATGGTGGCGCATCCCGGGCCGGTGGCCCTGGATCGGCTGACGCAGACCGATGTTACCGCGAAATTCGCCACCATGCACGGCGTGCAGGCGCACACCTGGCGCGGGCCGCTGCTGCTGGACGTGGTGAACACGGCCGGCGTGAAGGACGAGCCGGGAAAGAAAACGCATTTTCGTCACACGTTCCTCGCCTGGGGCGCCGACGGCTACGGGGTGGCCATCGCCATGGGGGAAATCGATCCGAAGGGCGAGGGCAAGCAGGTGATCGTCGCGGTAGCAGAGGACAGCAAGCCGCTGGACGCGCCACGGCTGATAGTGCCGGGCGACCACGCGTTCGCACGAGGGGTGCGGGCGTTGACGCGGGTGGAGGTGCGGTAACGGCGGGTCAGCGAACGCCAAGCGCGGCGGTTAAACTCTCGGCAACCGCCGGCTTCTATCGCTGTGGGGCATGACGCCGGCAGTCGAAACACTCTGCGACCGGTGCGCCCGGCCAGGCGCCTGCTGCGTCGCCTTCGCCATGACGCAAGGCGTGCTGCGCGACGGCCCGGCAGATGCGGTCGATGCCACACTCCAAACAATCGTCACGTGCACCGCGGCGGACGGCAGCGGCAGCTTCATTTATGGGCACGGGCCGGAAGATTTCGCCCGCGCCGCCACGGACGAACGTTTAAGCAACGTCCGCCTCGGCCTGCCCTATCGCCGCTTCTATCAGGAGAAAACCGGCCGCTGGCGTTATCTGTGTCCGCTCCTCGGCCTTGACGGCCGCTGCAAGGACTATGCGCACCGCCCCGCACCCTGTCGCGCGCTGACGCCCGGCGAGGCCAAGCCGTGCTGTCATTACGTGAAAGGCATCGGCGCCTGCCCGGAGCGCAGCGTGGATTATTTGCTGGCCGAGGCGCGTTCTTAGAGAAGAGAAAAGACTCTTCTTTTTCTGAAGAAAAAGAAGCAAAAAGACTTTTGGACGGACAACAACGGGGACGTGTCCTTTATCAGGCTGCTGAAAAACTCATTTTCACAGGCCGAATTGAAATTTATGATCGAAATGCGCGCTGTGAAAAATACAAAGTTACGTAGGTCTCCACAAACCGGCAAGTTTAGGCCGTGGGATGATTCTTCGCAATAGAGGTTTTGGGTTTTTCAGCAGCCTGCTAGGGCGTGTAGCTGAACACTGTTCCACAACCGCGACTTATGCACGTCGTGTCGCCGCCTGCAAAGGTGGTGCCGTAAAGAGTTTTGCCGACTCTCGTCAGGCCAGACTTGGGATAAGCGCCATCTCGATGTCCCTCAAACGAATACAGGACCCTTTCGACACCTGTTATCGGGTCTATTCGGAATATCGTGCCATCATTGGAAGCGCCGCCAAAAGAAGTCGTTCCATAAAGCTTGCCATGAAATTCAACGAGACCGGCCAAGGGCAAAATGCCGTCCTTGCTGCTTTTGAACGAATATACCACGGCCTCGGCGCCTGTTGTCGGATTTAGCGAAAACACGGTGCCAGCGTCAAAAGCGCCACCGCGGTAGGTCGTTCCGTAAAGCGTGCCTTCGAAATCAAGCAGGCTGCCGTAGGGGCTCAAGCCGTCGCCATCGGAACCGAAGGAATACACGACGGTCACAGCGTGAGTCGTCGGATCCAGCGCGAAGACCGTTCCAGACTTGTACGCGCCACCCAAAGAAGCGGTGCCGTAAAGCATGCCGTCATCGTCGATTAATCCACCCTCCGGAGTGCGGCCATACTCATTACGAAACTCGAACAAAGTCACCCCGTGACCGGAGTTTCGTTTTACCGAAAACACCACGCCATTCTGAAACCTGTTCGGGCCGTAGGAAGCAACGCCAAAGAGCTTGTCATGGACTTTTAGGAGGTTGCCTACGACAGAGTTCCCGCTTTTCTTGGGCAAGCTATACAGCGGATATACTTCGTCGTTCGTAGGATTCAGCGAATATATCGCATCCAAGGTTCCTCCATATAGCGTGCCATCGACGTCGGTCAGGCCGGTGGTCGGGGTAACCAAGTCTTTGCTTACATTGAAGGAGAACACCACCTGTTCGTCGCCGGTTGCGGGGTCCACCGAATAAACGCTTCCACAACCCTTCGGCGAGCCGAGACAGCTGCCCGCGCCGCCCGCAGGAGTTGTCCCATAGAGGTTACCGTTGAGCAGGGTCAGACCAGTTGCCGGATGGGCGCCATCGCCGCTGCCACGAAAGGCATGAAGTTGTAGGTAGGTGCCGGCGTTGGCTGGACCACCGGTAGCGATCGCGGCACCGGCCAAAATCGCAATTCTGCATAGAGCATATTTGTGGAGCACCGTATTCTCCCGGATCATGGCTCAGGTATGCAGGCCATCTCCGAAAACATCTGTCAAACAACATTCGGATGAATGGGCGCCGCCGAGCACCGGCTCAAGCAGGCTCGACGGGACAACCTGCGTCGCTTGCAGCGGCCAACGGGCACTGGCGCCGTGGGGTGTCACCAGCGTCCGGATGTGAGCTTGCGGGTCAGCATGACAATACCATCAGGAGGGCTCAAGAACGCCCTAAAAGACGACCGCCAGGTGTAAACGTCCGCACAGGCCTGATAGGCGTGGGCTACTGATGCGACCGCAAGGCGTTATGTTGGCCCTCGTGTCTAGTCTTCGGAATTTCTCACACAGCAGCGGCACGAAGACCGGGGACGACCGACAATGAGCTAGAGGTGCCCTTTTATCTGTTAGTGCGGGCTGGGCAATCGTCCACGGTACGGCAACAAACAGCAAGAGTTTTAGGTTTCTCTTTTCCGAATACGAGGGACCTTTCTTAAACCCGGGTCATGCTGCCTCCGCTTGGCGCAGCCGTCTGAGGCGCGCACATGCCTCATCCAACACTGCATCCTGCTTGCAGAACGCGAAACGTATCCAATGCGCGGGCGCATCGCCTTCGTAGAAAGCGGAAACCGGAATGGCGGCAACGCCGGCATGTTCGGTAATATGGCGGCAGAATGCCAAATCATCGCCACCGAAGGCAAAGCTGGAAAAATCGGCGATGACGAAATAGCTGCCGTCCGTCGGAAGCACATCGAATCCCGCTTCGGTCAGGCCGGCGCGCAATCGGTCCCGTTTGGCCGCCAATTGATCCGCCAATGCGGTGAAATACGCATCGTCCTTGCCTAAACCCAGCGCCACCGCGCGCTGCAAATTCGGCGCGGTGGTGAAGGTGAGATTCTGGTGTGCCTTGGCAACAATACCGATCAGCGCCGGCGGCCCGCTGACATAGCCGACCTTCCACCCGGTGAGCGAAAATGTCTTGCCCGCGCTGCCGATGCGCAAGCATCGCTCCATCATGCCAGGCAGACGCATCAGCGGCACGTGCCTGGCGGGCGCGAACACCAAGTGCTCATACACCTCGTCGCAAATCGCATAAGCGTCGTGCTCGCGGACCAAATCGGCGATGAACGCCAGTTCGTCCTCGCGAAAAACCTTGCCGGTCGGGTTCATCGGCGTGTTCAGCAAGATCGCCCTGGTGCGTGGGCCGAACGCGGCGCGCAGCGCGGCACGCGGCAATTCCCAGTCCGGCGGCTCCAGCCGCACCAGTTTCGGCACCGCGCCGAGCAGCCGCACCACCGGCAAATAGGTGTCATATAATGGCTCGATCAGCACGATTTCGTCGCCGGGGTTCAGCACCGCCATCAGACAGGCTGCCAGCGCCTCCGTCGCGCCGCTGGTCACCACCACCCCGCGGTCCGGATCGATCGTGAGGCCCCAAAAACGCTGATTCGCTGCCGCAACAGCCTGCCGCAATTCCGGCAAGCCGGTCAGCGGCGGATATTGGTTGCGTCCGTCCAGCAACGCATCGGCCGCCGCGCGCACCACGTCGGCCGGACCCTCGGTGTCGGGAAACCCCTGGCCGAGATTGATCGCGCCATGCTGCACGGCCAGCGCCGACATGGTCGTGAAAATGGTCGTACCGAGGGCGGAAAGAAGAGCGTTGGCTGGCTGCATTTTTATCTCCCGGCGCGAGGTTTGCTTCGGACGGCGGGTTTAGGGAAGATCAAGAAATATTCTTCTTTTTTCTGAAGAGAAGAAGCAAAAAACTTTTATCCGTTACGGGCAGCACATAGGCCGCCGATTTGGACTGGCTGCTGGACGCCATTGATAAAAGTCTTTTGCTTCTTTTCTTCAGAAAAGAAGTTCCTTCCTGCCTGTTCTCCCTTTCTCCCTACCTGGGCAGCGACCTTTTTTCAAAAAAGAAGAGCTATTTTCTATGCCAAATTCACAAGCATCACCCCTCGGCCGTCCCATAATCCGTCAACCGATCATAAGATCGGTCCAGATTGGTCAAATCCGGCACGCTTGCAAGCACCGGCACGCCCAAGCGACGCTCCAACGTCTCCGGTGAGATATAGCCGCGTCTGAACATGTTGCCCAACACCGCTGTCATCACGCCCGCGACCACGCTCAGCAGCACGCCCGCGGCCAGCACCACCAGGCGCAGGTTCGTGGGTTTGTCGGGCGCCACCGCGGGCTGGATGACGCGCACGTTGGAATCCTGGCCGTTCTCCACGGTCTCCACCAGGCGGCGATCGGCCAGCGCCTTCGAAACCGCCTGGAAATCCTGCGCCGCCAGGCTGCGCGCGCGCTCCAGCCGGTCGAATTCCAGCTTGCTCGCCTCCAGCTTGGCCAGCGCCGCCTGCACCTCATCCAATTGCTGCATATCGGCATCATGCCGCGCCCGCGCCGCCTCCAGGCCGATCGCCGCCCGGGCACGGTCCAGGTTCAGCGACTCATAGACGCTGCTTCTGCCGGTGCGCACCGTGGAGCCGATATGAGTCGCGCCGACACGCGCCAGTTCGGCGGCGTGCGCGGTATTCTGCTCGTCGGAAATCACCACGTCGCGCGGCGTCGCCGCCAGTTGCGCGGCCGCCGCGGCGCGGCTTTGTTCCGCCTGCGCGATGGAGCTTTCCTCGTGCTGCACGTCGCGCGTCAGATCATCACGCTGGCGCAGCAGCAGTTCGCGTTGCGTGTCGTAACTCACGATGCCGCTATTTGCCTTGAAGGCAGCCAACGCCTGCTCGGCCCCGTCGAGCCGTTGCCGCACCGCCTCCGCCTCCGCCACCAGCGCCGAGGACTGGGTATCGCGGTACAGCTCGTTGCGCTTGGCGAGATAGAGCCCGATCACGGTATTGACCGCGCGCGCCGCCAGCGCCGGATCGCCGCCACGGAACCCGACGTCGATGATATTGCCGGTCTTGTCGGCGCTGGCGCTGAAATGGGTGGCGAAGCGATCGAGCGCGCGCGCCTCGCCATTCGGCGTGCCGCCGCCAAGCAGCCAGAGTTCTGCGCGTTTCGGCAAGGATGGCGGCCGGAACAGGTCCGGATAGAGGGTGCGCGCGCCGATCCTGTCGAGCGCGGCCTGCAGCAGCGGCCGGCTTTGCAGGATTTCGATCTCCGATTTCAGGAACGCGTCGCGGTCCAGCGTGCCGCCGCCCGTGTCGCCCAACCCGGCCACCTGCCGCACGGCATATTCAGGCGAGAGCAGAACCAGCAGCGTCGCGTCGGCGACATATTGCGGGCGCATCGCCAGCCCCAACGCGGCGGCCAGCCCGAATGTCGCCGCCGAGACCACCAGGATGCGGCGGAAATCGCGGCAGATCGAGGCCAGCATGTCACGCGACAGGAAACCGAGCCCACCGAGCGAGCGCGTCGCCTGGTTGGCGTCTCCCGGCCGCCATGAGTCGCTTTCCAGCAGCATGAGCCCCCGCACCAGCCGGGCGCGCGCCCCCGGCGCCTCATCATGATGCGTGTACAAGCGGGACGCCAATCACAGCATTGGTATCAAAACTCGCTCGACTCTCGCGTATTTAGACAGTACGTTAAGTCTGGTACGTCAACGATCTAGGCGCATCAAGGACTTGGCGCATCTCCCGGGGGCCGTCGCGGTGAGCGCATCCACCAACCTGCCGATGGTCAACCCGCCTGGGCGGACCGACCTTGCGACCCAGCGCGTACAGCGCGCCTGGCCATGGCAGCATGCCAAGCCGCGGCGCGTGCCGGACCTGGTGCGGCTGTTCCACGCCACCAATGCCATGAACGCCGAGTTCAAGCCGTTCGTGCTGCAGTTCGTGGCAAGTGCCGCCCGCGAGGGCACCAGCACCATGGCCGCCGGTTTCGCCATGATCGCCGCGACGGAGCGCGCCAAATCCGTGCTGCTGGTGGATTGCTGCCCCGGCCGCCCGAACGGCAATGACCCGGACTATGAACTGCCGTCCCTGATCCGCGCCTTTCAGGAGACCGGCGCCACCGACACCGCCATCCAGCCGGTACCCGCCATGAACGGCCTGGCGGTGGCGCGGCTTTCGCGCTCCGCCAATCCGCTGCTCGAAATGGACGGCGCCGAATTGCGCATGCTGTTCGAAGTGACGAAGCGGCGCTACCCGATCATCGTGCTGGATTGCCCGCCGGCGGCCACCGACCCGGATAGCCTCGGCCTCGCGCAATACGCGGACGGCACGGTGCTGGTCGTGCGCGCGGAATCGACGCGCCAGGCGGTGGTCTGCAACACCAAGGAATCGATCGAACGTTTCGGCGGCCAGGTGATCGGCGCCGTCTTCAACCGCCGGAAACTTTATATTCCGGACTGGCTGTACCGGATGCTCTCATGAGCGATCTGGCGCCCATGGCACCGCCGGGCGCGGCACCGGACCGGACGCGCATCACGGCCGCGGTCCGCGCGGCCTGGAACGCAGCGCTCGGCACGCGGGCGAAAGATCCGGATAAATCGATTATCGACATGAATGTCGGCGCCGGGCGCGTTACCCGGCTCCTCGATGCGATCGAAGCGGCCACCGGCATGGCTCTTCCCATCACGATCGTATTCCAGGCACCGACCTGCGCGGCGCTGACCGATATCGTGCTGTCCGGCAAGGTGCCGTCGCCGGAGCCCCTGGTCGTGCTGAAGCCGGGCGACGCCAGCCCGCCGCTATTCATCGTGCCAGGCATCGGCGCCACCGTGTTCGAACTGTTCGACATGGGCAAGAAAATCACCTGCCCCGGCGTCGTGTATGCCGTGCAGCCGCACGGCCCGGACGGCCTGCCGCCAAACCGCACCATACCGACACAGGCGGATTTCGTTGCCTCAATCCTCCGCACGCGCTTGCCGCAAGGTCCCTATCGCTTGATGGGTTATTCCTTCGGCGGCCTCGTTGCCCTGGAAGCCGCCCGCCGCCTGCGCGCCACCGGCGGCAACGTGGAGTTCATCGGCCTGCTCGACACCACGGCGCCGGAACCATTCTGGTCAACCCGCACGCGGCTGGAATTCCTGCTCAAGCGCCTGCGCCTCCACGCGCGCGAGTTGAAAGGCAAGGGCTTTGCAGCCGTGGCCGCCCATCTGTTTGGCCATCTCGCACCCATGTTGCGCCGCCTGCGCCGCATGGGCGGCGGTGGCGGCGCCGAGGACATCAGCAAATCGCCCTTCCATATGGCAGGGCTGCCGCCCGCTCTCGGGGAAGTACGCGATATAAACATTGCCGCCTTCAACGCTTACAAAATGGCGTTCTACGACAGCCGCGTCACCTTGTTCCGCTCCGCGGACGGCGACCCGCTTTCCTGCGACCCGCTGCGCATCTGGCCCCACTGGGTCAGGGATCTCGACGTCCGCCACGTACCCGGCGCGCACGAAACCATGATGCGCGGCCGCCACGCCGGCGTTCTCGCCACCGCGATTTCCGCGGCGCTCGCCGCCCTTGGCTGAACAAACTCGGCAGGCCCACCCCGCCGCGCCATGCGCTTTCCTGTTTGATCGATCACTGCCGCTCACCGGCGGCGTCGCCCATTCCTTTCTCCATTTCGGCAAATACCGCGACCCGACAGCGCTTTCGCTGCACGCCATCGCCTGCCAGGGCATTCCACCCGACAGCGAAACGGCGTTCACCGCGGCACAGATGACCGCCCACGATATCGGCGACGAATCCTACTTTCTACCGGCGCTGCGCCTGCGCCGCCTGCTGAAGCGCCATCGCCCCGATGTCGTGCTGTGCTGCTCGCTCAAGCCCTATTTACTCGCCCGCCTGGCCGCCCTCTGCCTCAAGACACATGTCATTTTCTGGCATGTCGCCATTACCAATATCCTGGACGGCCACCTGCGCACCGCCCTCTACCGCCTGCTCACCTGCCGCAACGATATCATTGCCAATTCAGAGGCAACAGCGCGCGCTGTCGCCTTTCCGGCGCATCGCGGCCGCACGCACATCGTGCCGCTCGGCGTGCCGGATTGGTCCGAAGCCGACCGAACCGCGCCGGCACCCCGCGCCGAACGCCCTGCCCTGCTCGGCATTTCCGCAGACGCGCTCGTCATCGCCTACACCGCCAGCTTCGTCGCCTACAAACGCCACGACATCCTGCTCGCCGCCTTCGCGCTGCTGGCGCCTGAATACCCGCATCTCCATCTCGTTTTGATCGGCATTGGTCCATTACGGCAAACTATCGAAACCCGCGCCGCATCGCTGCCCCGGGGCCGCGTCCATTTCGCCGGCGCCCGCGGCGACGCCAGAAAACTCCTCGGCGCCATCGATATCTATGCCCACCCCGCGGTCGGCGAAGGCTTCGGTCTCGCCGTCGTGGAAGCCATGCTCGCCGAATGCCCGGTAGCCGCCGCCCGCGCCGGCGCACTCCCCGAACTCATCGACGACACCGCCACCGGCCTGCTCTGCGCCCCCGCGGACGCCGTCGCCCTCGCGGCTGCGCTCCGCCGTCTCCTCAACGATGCCGCGCTGCGCACCCAACTCGGCCGCGCCGCCCGCGAAACCGCGCTCACCCGCTTCTCGCCGCAAAGATACGCTGCAGATATGACAGCGGCCATTGCCACGCTCCGCAATCCGCGAGGTTAGCCCGACGCAAGCAAGCCGCTTGCCACCGATCCGGCACGGTCCCAGTGTGCACAACAACCTCGCCTCCTGGCGCAACCGCAAGGGAAAACGAATGTCCCTGATCCTCAACCTGATCTGGCTGATCTGCGGCGGCCTGATCATGGCCATTGCCTGGTTCTTCGCCGGCCTGCTCGCCGCCATCACCATCGTCGGCCTGCCCTGGTCAGCCGCCTGCTTCCGCATCGGCAGCTTCACCATGTTCCCGTTCGGCCGCGAAGCCGTGGACCGCCGCATGCTTACCGGTCGCGAGGATATCGGCACCGGCCCCCTAGGCACTATCGCCAACATCCTGTGGCTGCTCACCCTCGGCATACCACTTGCCATCGGCCACGTGGTCGCCGCCATCGCCTGCGCCGTCACCATCATCGGCATCCCATTCGCCTGGCAACATATCAAACTCGCCGGCATCAGCCTCTGGCCCGTCGGCACCGAAGTCGTCGACATCGGCGTAGCCAACGCCGCCCGCCGCCGCACCGCGTTCTTCTGACCGCGGCCTTTGCCCCTGCTTCGCAGCCTCACCAGGGCGTGACGCCCTGGACCCGCTGCTTTGTCTCCTGGCGAAAACAGATGGGGGTCTGGGCCTCAGGCCCCAGCAGGGTCCAGGGGCGGAGCCCCGGTCGCCGAAGGCAATCGCCGATCAGCCCGCGGTTGCCCGCACTGCCCTGGCCGCCTAGATACGCCGCTCTCACTGCCCAAAGGATCGGCGCATGGCCTCGGCCGCCGAACAGCTCGCTTCCAGTCTGAACATGAGTACCTTCGCCAAGGCGACGGAGCTCAGGAAGCGCATCTGGTTCACCCTCGCCGCGCTCGTCGTCTACCGTTTCGGCACCTACGTCCCGGTGCCCGGCGTGGATGCGGCCGTCATGGGCGAGATGCTGAACCGCCATAGCGGCGGCATACTGGGCATGTTCGACATGTTTTCCGGCGGTGCGCTTGGCCGCATGACGGTCTTTGCCCTCGCCATCATGCCTTACATCAGCGCGAGCATCATCGTGCAGATGATGGCCGGTGCCGTCCCGAGCCTGGAGGCCCTGAAGAAGGAGGGCGAGTCCGGGCGCAAGAAGATGAACCAGTACACCCGCTATCTCACGGTGCTTATCGGCATCTTCCAATCCTACGGTATCGCCATCGGTCTCGAATCCATGCGCAGCGCCGCGGGTGTCGGCGCGGTCATCGACCCCGGCTGGATGTTCCGCATCTCCTGCGTCGTCACCCTGGTCGGCGGAACGATGTTCCTGCTGTGGCTGGGCGAGCAGATCACGGCCCGCGGCATCGGCAACGGCGTCAGCCTGATCATCATGTCCGGCATCGTCGCCAACCTGCCGCGCGCGCTCGGCAACCTGCTGGAACTCGGCCGCACCGGCGGCCTCTCGCCGCTCTTCATTGTAGGCTTCCTGATCGTTGGCTTCTTCGTCATCGCCTTCATCGTCTTCATGGAGCGGGCGCAGCGGCGGGTGACGATCCAGTATCCGAAGCAGCAGCGCGGCAACCGCATGTTCGGCGGCGATGCGACGCACATGCCGCTGAAGATCAACACCGCCGGCGTCATTCCACCGATTTTCGCGAGCTCGCTGCTGGTTCTGCCGGCGACGATATCGGGCTTTTCCGGTGGCGGCGTTACCCTGCCGGCGTGGGTGCCGCTGCCGCTCTCCAACGCCTTCAGCGAAATCACCGCCCTGATGGCGCCAGGCCAGTTCCTCTACATGGCCTGCTATGCCGGGCTGATCATTTTCTTCAGCTATTTCTACACGGCGCTCGTGTTCAATCCGCAGGAGACGGCGGACAATTTGAAGAAATATGGCGGCTTCATTCCCGGCATCCGTCCTGGCAGCGCCACCGCGGAATATTTCGAGAAAGTTCTTACCCGCCTGACCACCATCGGCGCGCTCTATCTGGTGGCGGTCTGCCTGCTGCCGCAAATCCTTACCACGCGCTACGGCCTGCCATTCTACTTTGGCGGCACTAGCCTGATGATCATTGTTTCTGTCACCATGGACACCATTACGCAGATGCAGTCGCATCTGCTGGCACATCAGTACGAGGGCCTGATCAAAAAGGCCCGCGTGAGGGGAAGAGGCCGGTGAATCTGATCCTTCTGGGCCCGCCGGGGGCGGGCAAGGGGACGCAAGCAAAACGGATCGAGCAGCGCGAGGGCATCGCCCAGGTTTCCACCGGCGACATGCTGCGCGCCGAAGTGGCGGCCGGCAGCGAGGTCGGCAAGCGTGCCGACGCCATCATGAAATCGGGGGCGCTTGTCCCGGACGAGGTCATCATCGACATGCTGCGTGGGCGCGTGCGCCGCGCCGATTGCGCGAACGGCTTCATCCTGGACGGCTTTCCGCGCACCGTCCCGCAGGCGGTGGCGTTGGACGCCATGCTCGCCGACATGGGCATCGCGCTGGACGCCGTGATCGAGCTCAAGGTGGATGACGCCGCGTTGGTGGACCGCATCGCCGGCCGCTTCACCTGCGCCAAGTGCGGCGCCGGCTACCACGACCATTTCCAGCCGACCAAAGCGGAAGGCGTCTGTGACGCCTGTGGCAATCACGAGTTCGTCCGCCGTGCCGACGATCGCCGGGACACCGTGGTGGCGCGCCTGGAGGCGTACCATAAACAGACGGCGCCGATCCTGCCGCATTATGCAGCACAAGGGCGGCTGCATGGCGTGGATGGCATGGCCGATATTGACGCGGTCACGGCGGAGATCGAATCCGTGCTGGCATCGCTGCCGCACCGCGCTTCGCTCACAACAAGTTGATCGGACTGCGTTGACTCTTCGGCCGGCCCGACTATATTCCGCGCCCTCGGCGGCGCACGTCAGTGCGCGGCCGTTTAGCGTTTGCAGCGCAGAGGTTTAGCGTTTTCAGCGCAGAGTGAGTGACGTTTCAACCGCCCCGCGCGGGGCAGTCGAGGCGCGTTGACGGTCGCCAGCAGGCCACCGGCCGCGTCGCAAAGGAGCATCAGGCGTGGCGCGTATTGCCGGTGTCAACATCCCCACGAACAAGCGGGTGACCATCAGCCTGCGTTATATCTACGGCATCGGGCCGGCGAAGGCGCAGGAAATCTGCGACAAGCTCGGCATCCCGCCGGAGCGGCGCGTGAACCAGCTTTCCGACGAGGAAGTGCTGCACATCCGCGAAATGATCGACCGCGACTACCGTGTGGAGGGCGACCTTCGCCGCGAGGTGGCGATGAACATCAAGCGCTTGATGGACCTTGCCTGCTATCGTGGCCTGCGTCACCGCAAGGGCCTGCCGGTGCGCGGTCAGCGCACCCACACCAATGCGCGCACGCGCAAGGGCAAGGCGGTGCCGATTGCCGGCAAGAAGAAAGTCACGAAGTAACGCCCAAGGAAGTAGTGTCGGGGCTGTTTCGACCCGCTAAGCACCATTCAGGATAGACCGTACCATGGCGAAACAAGCCACCAACACGTCGCGGCCCCGTCGCAAGGAACGCAAGAACATCACGTCCGGCGTGGCGCATGTCAGCGCCACCTTCAACAACACCATGATCACCATCACGGACGCGCAAGGCAACGCGATCGCATGGTCGTCATCCGGCAGCCAGGGCTTTAAGGGCAGCCGCAAATCCACACCTTACGCGGCGCAGGTGGCGGCGGAAGACGCCGGCCGCAAGGCGCGCGAACACGGCATGGAGACGCTGGAAATCGAGGTTTCCGGTCCTGGCTCCGGCCGCGAAAGCGCGTTGCGCGCGCTGCAGGCCGTGGGCTTCTCGATCAGCGCCATCCGCGACATGACGCCGATCCCGCACAACGGTTGCCGCCCCCGCAAGCGCCGCCGCGTCTGAAGGCCGGTCGTCGGTCGTCAGTCCTCAGACTGGCGGCCCACATTTTGACGACTGACGGCTGAAGACCGACGCCTGACCAAGAGGTTCCGAATTGACGACCATCCAACGCAACTGGCAATCGCTGATCAAACCGGAAAAGCTCGAAGTCGAGCCCGGGTCCGATCCGCACCGCGTCGCCACCGTCGTCGCCGAGCCGCTGGAACGCGGTTTTGGCATGACCCTCGGCAACGCCATCCGCCGCATCCTGCTCTCCTCCCTGCAGGGCGCCGCGGTCACCGCCGTGCAGATCGACGGCGTGCTGCATGAATTCAGCTCGGTCGCCGGGGTGCGCGAGGACGTCACCGACATCGTCCTGAACATCAAGCAGCTCGCGCTGCGCATGCACGGCGAAGGCCCGAAGCGCATGACGCTGACCGCCACCGGTCCCGGCGAAGTGCGCGCCGGCCAGATTCAGGCCGGCCACGACATCGACATCATGAACCCCGACCTGGTGCTTTGCACCCTGGATGACGGCGCCAAGCTCGGCATGGAACTCACCGTGCAGATCGGCCGCGGCTACGTCCCGGCCAGCGCAAACCGCCCCGAGGATGCGCCGATCGGCTTGATCCCGGTGGACGCGATCTACAGCCCGGTCCGCCGTGTTTCCTACAAGGTGGAACCCACCCGCGTCGGCCAGGTCACCGACTACGACAAGCTGGTTCTCACCGTCGAAACCAACGGCGCCGTCGGTCCCGAGGACGCGGTGGCTTTGGCCGCCCGCATCCTGCAGGACCAGCTCAAGCTGTTCGTCAATTTCGACGAACCGCAGCAGATGCGCCCCGAGGGCGAGCAGCAGGACGACCTGCCGTTCAACCGCAACCTGCTGCGCAAGGTGGACGAGCTCGAACTCTCCGTCCGCAGCGCCAACTGCCTGAAGAACGACAACATCGTCTATATCGGCGACCTGGTGCAGAAGACCGAGCAGGAAATGCTCCGCACCCCCAATTTCGGCCGCAAATCCCTGAACGAAATCAAGGAAGTGCTCACGAACATGGGCCTGGCGCTCGGCATGAACGTATCCGGCTGGCCCCCAGAAAACATCGAGGACCTGGCCAAGCGCCTCGACGAACCCTTCTAAACAGAGCAAAAGTTTTTTGGTTCTTTTTTTCAAAAAAGAACCCTTTTTTCGGAGTTTCCCATGCGTCACGGCGTTGCCGGCCGAAAGCTCGGCGTCACTTCCACCCACCGCGCGGCGATGTTTCGCAACATGGCGGTAGCGCTGATCAAGCACGAGCAGATCACCACCACGCTGCCGAAGGCGAAGGAACTGCGCCCGGTCGCCGAAAAGCTGATCACCCTCGGCAAGCGCGGCGGCCTGCACGCCCGCCGCCAGGCGTACGCCCAGCTTCGCGATGACGTCATCGTCGGCAAGCTCTTCACGGCCCTCGCGGACCGCTACAAGGGCCGCGCCGGCGGTTACACCCGCGTGCTGAAAGCCGGAATCCGCTACGGGGACGCCGCCGACATGGCGGTGATCGAACTGGTGGACCGCGATCCTTCGGCCAAGGGCCTCGATAGCGGGCCACGGCCGGAAAATCCTGAGTCCGAGGCGGAATAGGCCTTCGGCGACCAGGGGGCTTTGCCCCCTGGACCCCCATTGGGGCGTGACGCCCCAAACCCCCATCTGTTTGAACGATCGTTTTTCGTGATTGTTCTAATAGGGACCAAGCGTTGGTTCTGATGGGTTTTGGCGCCGATGTTCCGGCCGACCGCCGGAGCAGCGCCCCATGTCCCACACGACCCTCGCCTATAAGCCGAGTGCGCTCGGCGCGACCGCCGACGCGGTAGCAATAATACTGCCTGGCGTGGCGCTGACCGCGCTGCTGGCCGCCGCCGCAACCGCGCTGCATCGCGTGCCGGGTCTGTCCCATTTCAGCCCGCTCATCCTCGCCATCATCCTCGGCGCGCTGTTCCACAATCTGCTTCGGAGTCCGGCGGCCGCCCTGCCCGGCATCGGTTTCAGTCTGCGGCGCGTACTGCGCCTCGGCGTGGTGCTGCTGGGCCTGCAATTGACGCTGCAAAACATCGTCACGGTTGGCCCCGCCGGCCTGGCGGTGATTGTCGCGACGCTCGCCATCACCTTCGTGGGCACCAAGCTGCTTGGCCGCGCTTTTGGCGTGGAGCGCCGTCTGGCGGAACTGATCGCCGCCGGCACGGCGGTCTGTGGTGCCTCCGCGGTCATCGCGACCAACACGGTCACCGAAGGCTCGGACGAGGATGTGGCCTATGCCGTCGCCTGCGTGACGCTGTTCGGCACCGCCGCAATGTTCCTTTATCCCGCGCTGCCGGCGGTCCTGCATCTTTCGCCGCGCGCCTACGGTTTATGGGCCGGCGCC
>DATJOH010000074.1:0-5232 GCA_035507235.1 Acetobacteraceae bacterium | reverse complement strand
CAGGCCAGGCGCTTGCGCGAGTGGTTCAGAGCTTTCGTGTACCAGCACAAGGGGCGCCCCCTGGCGTTGGAGGATCTCGCACTGCTCGAGCCGCTTCATCGTCTGCTGGAGCGTGAAGACTGCTTCCGTCGGATCGTTCCTGAGATCGGCGGCCGAGGCACGCTTTTCCAGTTTCAAACGGTCCGCAGATGGCGCACCCCCGATGCCCTTCTGCTGCCGATCGGCGCGGCGCTGGCGCAGCTCATCTGCACCGAGGATTTTTCGCAGGTAAAAGCCTGCGAGGGGCCGGCGTGCATGCTGCTGTTTGCCGACCACACACGTGGTCACGCGCGGCGCTGGTGCAGCATGGCGATATGCGGCAACCGCGCGAAGCAGGCGGCGCATCGCCACCGCGCCAAGGCGCGTGGTCCCGCCAGCTGACCCGGTGGCGACTTGCCGGGCGCGGCGCCGCAGCGCACAACCCGCGGCTCGGGAAATGATGGAGCTGGGGGCCCATGGCACAAGCGGGTAGCGACTGGGAACGGGACGCGGCACTGACCACTGCGCGCATCCTGTTGGAAATCGGCGCGCTCAATTTCCGCCCCAACGACCCCTACACGCTCACCAGCGGCTGGAAATCACCCGTCTATATCGACTGCCGGAAGATCATCTTCTTTCCCCGCGCGCGCGCCAAGATCTGCGAACTGGCGGTGGAGAAAATCTACCGCCATGTCGGCTACGAACAAATCGAGGCGGTCGCCGGCGGCGAAACCGCGGGCATTCCGTTCGCGGCCTGGATCGCCGACCGCATGAGCCTGCCCATGGCCTATGTGCGCAAGCAGGCCAAAGGGTTCGGCAAGAACGCGCTGATCGAAGGCGACGTGCCGGACGGCATGCGCACCCTGCTGGTGGAAGACCTGACCACGGACGGCCGCTCCAAGATCCGCTTCGCCCAGGCGCTGCGCGAAGCCGGCGCCATCGTGAACCACGCCTTCGTGGTATTCTATTACGGCGTGTTCCCCGGCAGCCTTGCCACTCTCGCCAGCATGGATATCGGCCTGCACCACCTCTGCACCTGGTGGGACGTGCTGGAAGTGTGCGGCGAAAAATCCTACTTCCCGGACGATCATTTGGCTGAAGTGCGGAAGTTTCTGGAGAATCCGGTGGCCTGGTCGGCGGGGCATGGGGCGGTGGTTGAGCCGGTGTAGGAAGAAGGGTTCTTTTTTGAAAAAAAGAACCAAAAAACTTTTGCTCTTTCGGGCGGCGCCAGATCCACAGATTGGGGCTAACCGCTGCGAGCAACAAGCAAAAGTTTTTTGTTTCTTTTTTTCAAAAAAGAAATACTTCCTTCCTTTGCAAACGCGCCACCCCAAAACCAATATTGCATGACAGTGGGGTTACGAGCCGCGCCGCGGTTTTCCGCGATCCCGCAACGAATTTTTGCGCCCTCGCGGAACGGCTGGTATTGGCTGCTTTGTTTAGTCGTTACAGTCTTGGGGGCTGGGCTGGTTTTTTGGGCAACCGGCAGCCAGACGCTGACGGGGACCGACGACGCCAACATCACGTTCGTTTATGCACGCAACCTGGCGCGAGGGTTTGGTTACGTCTATACGCCCGGCGGGGAACATGTAGAGGGCTCGACCTCCCTGCTGTGGACGCTGATCGTTACCGTCTTTTACAGTCTTTTCACGAGCCCGGAGCCGGTTATTCTTGTCGTGAACATTGCGCTTACGATCGTGGCGCTTGGGGCGGCGTTGTCCAGTGTTCCCGCGACTTCCAGCAGGATCAGCTTTTTGCTGCTTCTGGTTCTTGGTTTGCCCGCCTTCTTCTTCTGGACCACCATTTCACTGATGGACGAGGCGATCTGGTGCGCGTTCGTGTCGTTGACGGCGCGCGCGGCGAGCAGGCTGGCCGGTTCCGCCAGCGCCGCCGATCGCAGGCGCGCAACCCTTTGGTTCGCGCTTTCGCCATTCGTACGTCCTGAAGCCGTTGTGCTCTTGCCGGGTCTGCTGGTCGGAGTTTGTCTTTGTCAGCTTCCAATGTCAGGCCTGCGCCGAACTGCCCGCGTGCTGGCATTTCCTGTTCTCGCGGCGACGGCCGCGAGCGCGCTGCTTGCCGTGGCGCGCAAGCTTTATTTTGGCGATTTTCTTCCCAACACCTATTATGCGAAAGTCTCCAGTCTATGGCAGGATAATGTTGCCAATGGCTTGAACTATGACTGGCGGTTTCTCGGCAATGCGCCACTGGTCCTGTTGGGCGTCATCGCCAGCATCGCGCTCCTGCTGTTTGCTGCCAGGCAGGGCATTCTACGCCGCGAAACGGGTGCGCCGTATTCGCAGGCAGTGGTTTACGCCTGCGGCCTGCTTGCGCTCATGACGGTAACGGCGCTGGAGGGGGGCGACTTCTTCTTCGGCTTTCGCCTCCTGGCCCCGGCGATTCCGTTGAGCCTGCCGCCGATTCTGACATCGCTTTCGGCAATTGACAGGCGGATTTCGCGAAAGGTGAAGACATGGACTGTGCCGGCTGTCCTGGTACTCGCGCTGGCGGCTGACGCATTTAGCGTCAGCCAGTTTCGGGACTATCAAAAGCGCCTCGCGGCGGAACTACATTTCGCGGTGATGATGCGAACAATCGGGTGCGCATTGAATACGGAATTCCCGAACAACCCACCGATCGTGGGCAGTTCGGCCGCCGGCGGCATTGCCCTGACTTATCATGGCCGGATTCAGGATGAAATGGGCCTCAACTGGCGGCGCATGGCGCACGCGACGACCCGACGAACGGGCATTATTGCCCATAGTGCCTTTGACTCCGAAACGTTCCTGCGCGAGCCACCGGACATCCTGCTGGTGCTGCACCCGGCCGACGGCCCTTGTCTGGAAGTGGGGCCGTTTAACAGGGTCATCTATCATGATATATTCGATTCTCCGCAATTCCGGCGCCAGTTTGTTCCCGCCCGTTTTGCCTATTGGGTGGCGTTCCAGCGCCGGGGGTACCGACCATCCACTCCGACCAATAATCTCACTGTGCTCGATTGGTCGAAAGTCTGTTCAAATTAACCCAAACCTCGAGCACTACTTGGCGCCTATACGAACCGACATAAAGATGGACAAACGGGCAAAGCAAGAAAGTATTTCTTTTTTGAAAAAAACAAAAAACTTTTGACTTTGGCTCGTAGCAGCGGGCCCGAACGCGCGCAGTCGGCGCCGCCCGCAACAGAAAGAAGTTTTTTGGTCCTTTTTCGAAAAAGAACTACTTTCTTTTCCTTGACTTCCTCCCCAGTTCAGTCCCCGTCACCCGTCCGACATAAATCGCGCGGCGGCGGTGTCATAGATCACGCGATCGAGGCGGGTAAGATGTGACAGGGCCGCATCGACTTCGAAGCTTGCGGCATCCTGCGGTGATGTTTGCCGCGTGGCGTTAATGCGGGGCGTGGTTGGTGGCGGAACGAAATCCAGCTTCTTGCCAAGCCGCGCGAGAGAAAGATCGGCGTGCACACTGAGGCCGACGAAATCAAGTGAGGCCAGTGCTTCCAGCGCCGCGGCAAGGCAGGCTTGCGGATCTTCCGCCAGCGGATCGGGTTCGCCGGGCATGGCGTAGGCGCCAATGAGGCGGCGCACGTAGAAATTGTCAATGTAATTCAGCACCATGCAATCGTCGGTCGCGAGAAAGTCAGCGAAATCCAGGCGCTGCGCCGCGAGCACCGGTTGATTCATGCCGTTCCAGCCGAGATCGAGCGCCGCCTGACCGCGCCAGTAGCGATAGAGTGAGCGGATGCGCGCGCGCGGTTCACGTAGCATTGTGAAGGTGAAACGACCAGGGCCGAGGCGACGAATGGAGGGCAGATCGTAATGGCCCCACACCAGTTTGCAGCGGCGCACGCGGTCGAGCAGGAACGGCGGCAGCGGTGTCAACACATGCGGCGGAAAGGCGCGGCGCGGATCGGCATCGATCTGCAACGGATGAAATTGCGCCGAGAGCACGGCGATCATCGACATGCCGCCGGTTTTTTCGAGGTGCAGGAACGTAACGGGCTGCCCGGCCCACACGCGTAGCGCGTCGCCGGGGCGCGGGTCATCGCCATGGAATTCGGCGCGCACCGCGCGGCGGTAGGATTCGTCGGCGAGCAGCCAGCCCGACAGCATCGCGCGGGTCAGTTGTTCGCGGGCGGCCGGCACGGTGACCAGGCCGCGAAGTAGCGGCGGCAGGGGCGTGAAATTGCGGAAGGCACGGCGGAAGGCGCGAACATCCACCTCGCTCGGCCAGGCACCGGTGGCGAGGCGCAGCATGGGAACGGCAAGCGCGCCGGCGAAACTCTCCAGCACCAGGGCACGGGTGCGCGCCGCCAGGCTGACGCGGGCGCGACTTTGTCGCTGTGCGGGCAACCCGACGCTGCGATTGCCGGCGGCGGTGCGAGCCACCCTGTAGGGTGGCGGCAGCAGCAGATAGGCGAGCGCAATGCCGCCAATCACGAAGGCCACCTGATCCAGGTAGCCGATAACCGGCAGGCGATTTGGAATAAGGTCGATCGGACCGAAAGGATAGGCAAGGCCAATGAGCAGAACGAGTTTCGAGCCATAACAGCGCCGCGGATCCAGCAATCCAGTGCCAGCCAGCCTCAAATCACCTGCGGTGCGGCGTAGGTCCTGCCGAGTAAACATATTTTCATATGCCACATGGCGTGGCGGCTCGCGCAAGAGTAACCGCACATTTCTTTGTAACTTTGATCCTGTAACTTCGGCTTTCCGTCTCGGCAGTGCTTCAGGCTGGGCCGCGCACGCCCGGCGCGCTGAGGTCCTCAATGCCGAGCGTCACTAGGAGGCCCTGAAGCGCGATCGTTTGAGGTTGAACGACGACTGGCCGGCGAGGTCGACCGAACAGGCGGAGGCTGAGAGACGGCAGGAAGAAGTCTTCTTTCTTGAAAGAAAGAAGCAAAGAACTTTTGCTCGTTGGTGCCTAACCGCGAGACGAATAGCGGCCAGGTATCAGCAGATACCAAGTACAAACAGATAAAGCATCAAGCTATCATGCTCGAGGCGCTTGCCGCGATGGTGTCGATATCCGGCGTCGCGTTGGCGCCGGGCATCGTCGCCTTGACTGCGTATGACAAAAGCGCGGCGTGGCCGAAAGGTTAACGAGCCCGATGCACCGTGTAGTCGGCGACTTCCAGCAGCGCGGCGCGGAAGGTAGAGGGCGGGAACGGGGTCAAAGCGGCCTTGGCCTGTTCCGCATAATGGCCGGCGCGGCGCAGCG
>DATJOH010000073.1:0-2845 GCA_035507235.1 Acetobacteraceae bacterium | reverse complement strand
GATGCGGGCGTTGACCGCGGAAGCGATGCGCGCCGGCGCGATCGGCGTTTCCACGTCGCGCAACCTGAACCATCGCTTCCGCACCGGCGAACTGGCGCCAAGCGTTTCGACTGAAGAACAGGAGCTGATGGCGCTCGCCGACGGTCTGCGCGATGCCGGGCGCGGCGTGTTCCAGATCATACCGAACACGGATCTGGACCAAGTGGAGGAAGTGAAGCTGATGCGCCGCCTGGTGCGGCGGTCCGGCCGGCCGTTATCCTTCTCGCTGTTTCAGATGCCGCACAAGCCCGGCGTATGGCGCGATGTGCTGGTGGAGATGCAGGCGGCGAATGCGGCCGGCGAAACGATACGCGGGCAGGTATATCCGCGGCCTACCGGCATGCTGCTCGGGCTCGATCTTTCGCTCAATCCGTTTTCCCTCAACCCGAGCTACAAGCCGATTGCCGATCTGCCGCTGGCGGAAAAAGTGGCGCGCCTGCGCGACCCGGAATTGCGCGCCCGGCTACTGGCGGAGGAACCGCAGGATCCGCACCAGTTTTTCCTGTATGTCGTAAAACAATGGGAAAATCTCTATCCGCTCGGCGACCCGCCGAATTACACGCCGGATATTTCCGATTGCATTGCCGAACGCGCGCGGCGCGCCGGCAAAGATCCGCGTGAGCTGATTTACGATACGTTGCTGGAACGCGGCGGCACGGAAATCCTTTACTGCCCGCTAGGGAATTGCGAAGACGGCAAATTCGACAGTGCCGGCGCGCTGATGAAGGCTGATAATACGATTCTCGGGCTGGGCGACGGCGGCGCGCATTACGGCATGATTTGCGATGCGAGTTTTCCGACCTATCTGCTGACACAATGGACACGTGATGCGACGGCGGGCCAGGGATTTGCCCTTGCGTCTGCCGTCCGGTCGCTCAGCGCGGAACCGGCGCATGCCGTGGGGCTTGCCGATCGCGGTCTGTTGCGGTCTGGCTACAAGGCCGATGTCAACGTGATCGACTATGGGAAGCTGCATTTGCACGCGCCGCGCACCAAGCGCGATCTGCCCGCCGGCGGCAGGCGACTGAGCCAGAAGGCGGATGGCTACGAAGCGACGCTGGTGAACGGCCGGATCACCTATCGTCATGGCGAAGCGACGGGCGAGCTTGCGGGTCGCCTGGTGCGGGGCGCGCAGCCCGCGCCGGCCTAGTTTCCGCCGTGCTGGCGACCACGATACCGGCGGCTTTATTTGGGGCCGCCGACAGGTTTGGCGATGCCACAGCGCTGGTCGATGATGACGGGCGCATCAGCTTTGCGGCGCTCGGTCAGGCGACGCGGCGCGCGGCTAAGGCATTTATGGCGGCGGGGATCGGCAAGGGCGACGCGGTTGGCGTGTGGGCGCCGAACATGTGGCAGTGGGTGGCGGCCGCCGCCGGCGCGCAGGCGGCAGGGGGCGTGCTGGTGCCCCTCAACACCCGCATGCGCGGGCGGGAAGTTGCCGCCATCGTCAACCGCGCGCGCATACGCATCCTGGTGTCGATCGGCGAATTCCTGGGCTGCGATTATCCTGCGATGCTGCACGGCTACGATATGCCGGGCCTGCAACGGATTGTCGTGCTTGGGCGGAATGTTTCCGACATTGGCGAGCGGCAGGCATGGGAGCGGTTCCTGGCGCAGGGCGAGCAGGTGCCGGACGCCGAACTCGAGGCGCGGCTTGCCGCGTTGCGGCCGGACGATCTGGCCGACATCATGTTCACCTCCGGTACCACGGGCGAGGCGAAAGGGGCGCTGTTCAACCATCGCCAGTCGCTGCTTGGGGCGGAAACCTGGCTCGCCACCAGCGGCGTTTCCGGCGGCGACCGCTACATGGCGTTCGGGCCGTTTTCGCACACCGCTTCCTACAAGGCCGGATGGGTGGCGGCGTTGCTGTGCGGCTGCACACTGTATGGCGTGAACAAGCTCGATCCGCTGTCGATCATGGCTCTGATCGGAACGGAGAAAATCAATTTCATGCCGGCGCCGCCGACGATCCTGCAGACCATTCTGACCCATCCGCGGCGGCCCGATTTCGATCTCTCGAGCCTGGAATTCATTTCCACCGGCGCTGCCGTGGTGCCGATCGAACTGGTGCGGCGCCTGAAGCTGGAGGTGGGTGTGGACCGCATGGCGACGGGCTATGGCCTCACCGAATGTTGCGGCACCGCCACATCGACCCGGCCTGAGGATTCGTTGGAGATCGTTGCTAATACGGCCGGGCGCGCGGCGCCGGGCATTGAGGTGTGTTGCGTGCGTCCGGATGGCGGCGAGGCGGCGCCCGGCGAGCCCGGCGAGGTGCTGGTGCGGGCGGCGAAAGTCACGCTCGGTTATCTTGATAATCCGAAGGCCACGGCGGAGGCGATCGACAAGGATGGCTGGCTGCATACCGGCGATATCGGCACGCTGGACGAAGCGGGGAATCTGAAAATCACCGACCGGCTGAAGGACATGTATATCGTTGGCGGATTCAATTGCTATCCGGCGGAGATCGAGCGTGATCTGGCGGGGTTGCCGGGCGTGATGCATTGCGCGGTGATCGGCGTGCCGGATGAACGGCTGGGTGAGGTGGGACGCGCCTATATTGTGCGCGCACCGGAGTCGACGCTGACCGAGGCGGAGGTGGCGATCTGGTGCAAGCAGAATTTGGCCAACTACAAAGCCCCGCGCTCGATCGTATTCGTGGAATCGCTGCCGTTGAATGCTTCCGGCAAGGTGATGAAGCACGAATTGCGGGCCATGGCCTGAGAATCGCGGGGCCGTGACGCGGGTTTGTCTCGTCACAGGCGCCGCTTCCGGCATCGGCGCCGCGACCGCTTGCGTGCTCCGTGCG
>DATJOH010000072.1:0-4295 GCA_035507235.1 Acetobacteraceae bacterium | reverse complement strand
CGCGCTGCAAATGATGTTCAGCCTGCTCGATCCCGGCAGCGTCGCCGCAAAGTACCGTGATTTCGCCCGCCAGGATCAGGGCAGTGCCCGCGCCCGCATGTTCGTCGCTCTGGAGGACTGGCTAAACGACGGCATACCGCTAGCCGCCCAAGTAGCGCGAGAGACCCTGCGCGGATGGTATGGCGCCAACAGCCCCGCGAACGGCGCCTGGCGCATCCTCGGTTTGCCTGTGCAGCCACAGCTTCTTTCCATGCCCTGCTTCATCGCCGCACCGGGCCGGGACCGCATCGTCCCGCCCGAAAGCGCGAAAGCGCTGGCTGGGATGATTGCAAACGCCGAATTGCACGTCCCGACCGCCGGTCATATCGGTATGGTTGCAGGCTCCACGGCTAAGCGTGTGCTCTGGGAGAAACTGGCGGTCTGGCTTCGTGCCTGAACCTGCCGCGAGCCGGCTATCAGCGCCGAACGCAAATGACGCGAGATCGACGCTACAACGGCTCGGGGAGGGGACCACGCCATGCTCGACACCTTGATCGACTCTCTCGCCGCCACGGTCATCGAAAAACCGTCGAAACCGGCTTTCGTGTTCGAAAGCAGAACAACCGATTTCGCGACCTTCGACCGCCACACCAATAACGTGGCCAGCGCGCTTCGCGCGGCAGGCATACGTCCAGGCGAACGGGTCGCGTATATCGGCAAGAACAGCGACATTTATTTCGAGGCTTTGTACGGCGCGATCAAGGCTGGCGTCGTCATGGTCCCCATCAACTGGCGCCTCGCCGGGCCGGAAATCGCCGCAATCATCGACGATTCCGAGGCTCGCCTTCTTATCGTGGGCCCAGAATTCGCAGAACTGGTCGCGTCGCACCGGGATGCCATGCCGCGGATAGACATGATTCTCGCCGCTGAGGGCCATCACCCGGCCTGGCCGGACTTCACTCATTGGCGTGATTCCATATCAGCATCGTGCGAGTCCTGGGTGGTATCGGCCGACGATATAGCGTTGCAGCTCTACACCTCCGGCACCACCGGTCGTCCCAAGGGTGTCATGCTGACGCATCGCAATTTCACGAGCGGCATCCGCGCCAACCGCATGGCCGACCTGCCCTGGAACCGCTGGCGGGAGGACGACGCAACCATTCAAGCCATGCCGGTATCCCATATCAGCGGTACCGGCTGGGGAATCATGGCGGCCCATTACGGGGCAACCTGTTTCATTCAGCGCCAGTTCGATCTCGACGAGACATTCGACATGATCGAACGCCATGCCATAAGCAAAATATTTCTTGTACCGGCGGCGCTGCAGTTCCTGGTGCGCCACCCGCGCGCCGGCCAAGCCAACTTCACCAGAATTCGCGACATGGCCTACGGCGCGAGCCCGATGCCGTTGCCATTGCTCCGCGAAGCAATGCGGGTCATGGGATGCGGCTTCGTGCAATTCTACGGCATGACCGAGACGACCGGCACGATCGTTGCCTTACCGCCCGAAGATCATCTCCCGGAAGGCTCCCCCAGGATGCGCGCCGCCGGCAAACCGCTGCCCTGGGTGGAAGTGCGCATCCTCGACGCTTCCGGCGCGGAAGTCCCCACTGGCCAGGTGGGCGAAATCGTTACCCGCTCCGACGCCAACATGGCGGGCTACTGGCGCCGGCCGGAAGAAACCGCGCGAACGCTCGCCAATGGCTGGCTCCGTACGGGCGACGCGGGCTACCTCGATGCCGACGGCTACCTTTATATTCATGATCGCGTAAAGGACATGATCATTTCCGGTGGCGAGAACGTCTACCCGGCCGAAGTCGAAAACGCCCTGTCGGAACATCCCGCAATCGCCGAGGTGGCGGTCATCGGCGTGCCCGACGACACCTGGGGAGAGGCCGTCAAGGCCGTGATCGTGCTTCGACCTGGCGCGACCCTTGCCGCCGACGAGTTGATTGCCTGGAGCCGGCAACGCATCGCCGCCTTCAAGGCGCCGCGGAGCGTGGATTTCGTCGATCTGCTGCCCCGCAATGCGTCCGGCAAAATCCTGAAGCGCTCTTTGCGCGCGCCATTTTGGGAAGCTAAATCGCGGCAAGTCAACTAGCGCTTTGACAGGGATTCATATAGAGGAAGGAAGTTCTTCTTTTTTGAAAAAAGAAGCAAAAAACTTTTGTTCCTCCTCCCGCGGCATTTGGTCCAACTATGCAACCATAGTGCTGCCTGTGACAGATAAAAGTTTTTTGGTTCTTTTTTTCAAAAAAGAACTGCTTCCTTCTTACTGTTTGATGACTTTCCCTACCCCGCGAGCCCCCTCAATCAACGGAGGCCTCCACAGCATTTAGTCCACCATATTGGCGCGGCCGCTCAATGAAATCGGCAAAGGCGACATGCTTCATCTGCCTGCCATATTCCAGCGTCGAGCGTGACCAGTTCGCGGTAATACGGTTCCCGGACTCGTACCAACTGCCGCAGCCCGTGGACCACACCATGCCCTTGAGTTCCCGCTGGAGTCTCTCATTGTAGAGATCCATTGCGGCGCGCGTGACGTCAAGCGTGCCGAGGTCGCCGGCAACAATTCGCTTGAGGCACTGCACGATGTAGCGCGACTGGCACTCCAGCATGACCAGAATGGAATTATGCCCAAGATTGGTGTTTGGGCCATAAAGAATGAACATGTTCGGAAATCCCGCGACCGCGACGCCGCGATACGCAAATGGGCCATCCGCCCAGACATCCTGCAGCTTCGTATCCCCGGCGCCGCGGATTTCCACCCCTTGCAGGCAATGCCGCACGTCAAACCCGGTTGCAAACACCGCAATTTCGGCCGTGTGCAGCGTACCGTCCGCCGTACGTATTCCGTCGCGTTCAAATCCCGATATCGGATCCGTCACGAGGCGCACGTGAGGCAGATTGAAGCATGGGTAATAATCATCGGAAAATAGCACGCGTTTGCATCCAAGCTCATACGCCGGCACCATTCTTTCACGCAGCACGGGATCCTGGATCTGTGCGTTCAGATGCCGCAGCGCGCTACGGCGCAGCAGCCCGTTTCGCCATGAACCGGTGCGAAACGCGTCGAACAGGAATTCACCATAAAGATACAAATACTGCCGCAGTGCCCATCGATAACCAGGGAGATGACGGAACAGGAATTTCCGCCACGCCGAATACCGGCCGTTATTACGCGGCACGATCCAGCTGGGCGTGCGTTGGAAAACATCGACATGCGCGCAGAGTTTTGCGATTTCGGGCAAGATCTGCACCGCGCTCGCCGCCGATCCGATCAGCGCAACCCGTTTTCCCGCCAGTTGCACGCCATGCTCCCATTGCGCGGAATGGAAATACGCGCCGTCAAAATCGCCCAGCCCCGGGAAACTCGGTATGGCAGGCTTGCTCAGTTGCCCAACCGCACTCACGAACACGTCGAATACGTGCGTAGCGCCGTCGGTAGTCTCGACCCTCCATGTTTGGTCGCTACCATCGAATCGCGCCCGCATGACGGTGCTGTTCAGGCGTACATGCGGCATTACGCCGCCACGCTGGGTAACCTCTTCGATATACGCCAGGATTTCCGCATGGCCCGCATAGCGCTCGGTCCAATCCGTCCGTGGCGCAAAGGAAAGCGAGTAGGCGTGGCTCCGCACGTCGCACGCTGCCCCGGGGTAGGTATTATCGCGCCAGGTCCCGCCTACCCGATCAGCGCGCTCGAGCAGCGTGATCGCAGAAAAACCTGCTTTCCTTAAAAGGAGGGCGAGGCCGATGCCGCCAAATCCCGCGCCCATGATGCCAATTCGCAGTGTTTCCCGGCGTCGCGGCGCCGCGCTGGCGATGGCGCCACCGGCATGCACCGCTTGATCCATGAACGAAACTCCCGATAACACCGTCACCGTTTCTGGCGGCTGGCTTGTTGTTGCCGCGTCAGCATGGAGCAGAAACCGCCGCCGTGTCGAGCACACGGCACAATGATCTCGGACGGAGGCGATTATCGATGCCATGGTGCCTGCCATGCTGACGGCAATCACCAACATGCTGCTGCGGCGAACGCTGCGCCGGTGGTTCGCGCACGAACCTGATGTGCGCGAGATCAGGCGCAAGCTGGATCGCTTTATTACGCGCCTCGATGCGCCGCCTCCTGGCAGCACGGTCACGGATGCCAGGCCAGCCGGCGGCGGCACGCTGCACCGCATCACTGCCATTGGCGACGCGTCGCCAACTGCGCCCAATCTGCTCTATTTCCACGGCGGCGGCTACATCGTTGGCAGCCTTGCGGCCTATCTCCCGTTCTGTGGACGCCTGAGCCGCGCCATCGGCGGCCCGGT
>DATJOH010000071.1:0-7822 GCA_035507235.1 Acetobacteraceae bacterium | reverse complement strand
TCCCGCTAATGCCCGTGTTTGGCGGAATGAACGGCACCCAGTTATGCGGATTGACGAACGGAATGGCGCCAATGACGATGGCGATGATCGCCAGCACTTTCAGCGCCACCACAACGTCGTTCACCTTGGCGGAAAGCTCCGTGCCGCGCATGATCAGCCAACTGACAAACAGCGTAATCAGCACCGCCGGAATATCGATCACCTTGCCGCTGGCGAAGACATGCCCGTCCGCCGCCACGGCCAACGGCGCCCCGGAAATGGCATCGGGCAAATGGATGCCGAAACTGTGCAGCGTGGATGAAAAATAGCCGCTCCAGCCGATGGCGACCAGCGAGCCGCTCATCAGATATTCCAGCAGCAGGCACCAGCCGATCATCCACGCCACGCCCTCGCCCAACGTTGCGTAAGCGTAGGAATAGGCGCTGCCCGCCACCGGCACCAGGCCGGCGAATTCCGCGTAACAAAGTGCCGCGAACAGGCAGGCGATGCTGGCCAGCACAAACGAGAGCGCCACCGCCGGCCCGGCATGGATGGCGGCCTCGGGGCCCGTCTGCACGAACAGCGACACGCCAACCGCCGAGCCGACACCGAAGGCGACAAGGTTGCGCAGGCCCAACGCCCGATCGAGTTTGTGGCCGTGCGCATCGGGCTCGGCACTGGCCAGCAGAGCGGCGACCGATTTCGTACTGAAAATGGACATTCGGTTCCTTGGGCAAGCCAGAGCGCCGGACCGCGCTCTCATGTCATCCGTCCGGGCAGAAGGCCGCCATGAAAGCCTGTGCGCCGTCACCTGTGAAGGTGACCAATCGCCCTTGCACGCGCCGGGCCCAGTTTTGCGCCAGAATGTGCCCCAGCAGCGCTGCCCCCAACGCGCCACCCAGATGGAAGCGGCGCTCGCTCCAGTCGAGGCAGGTGCGGCAAAGGGGCCGACGGCCGGTGTCCAGCCGCGCCACCTCGATGCCTAGGCCGGAGAGCCCGACGCGGCCGGCAAACGTCAGGCTGAGCTCCGCCCCCTCCCCTATCCAGCCTCGTCGCAGCAAGCCGCGCAGCAGCGATACGCCGCGCGCGCCCGCCAGGTGGTCATAGCAAACACGGGCCTCGCGCAGCGCTGCGTCCCGCGGGCCGGTGCGCACCCGCACCGCCCCCGTCCGCTGCGCCAGGGCCATCAGACCCTCCAGCACCCCGGCCACGTCATGGTCGGACAAACGGTAATAGCGATGCCGACCCTGCTTCTCCGAGACCACCAGCCCCGCCGCATCCAGTTTGGACAAGTGCCCGCTCGCGGTTGGCAACGTGACCCCGGCCGCCTCCGCCAGCTCGCTCACGGTGAGCGCGCGGCCATCCATCAGCGCCGTCAACATATTGGCCCGCGCCGGGTCACCCAGCAGGGAGGCCACCGACGCGATAACCGGTCCATCCTTCATACTTCGACGTTAGCCGAAGCATGGACGCGGCGCCATGGCCTATCTGCCCACCACACACCGGAGGGCAGCACGCCGTGATCACCTGCGTCATACGTTATGAAATCGACCCCTTCCGCGCCGACGCCTTCGCAACGTACGCGCGGGCCTGGGGCCAGGCCATTCCACGCTGCGGCGCCGACCTCGTTGGCTATTTCGCACCGCACGAAGGCTCCAGCACCACCGCCTACGGCATCTACCATGTCGAGAACCTCGCCGCATACGAAGCCTACCGCGCAAGGCTGCGTGACGATCCAATCGGGCAGGAGAATTATGCATTTGCGAGAAACGAACGTTTCATTCTTAAGGAGGATCGACTTTTCCTGCGCATCGCCTCCGCGCCGCACGCGCCCCTGGTGCGCCCATGATCGCGGTCATTTTCGAAGTCTGGCCAAGCGACGGCCGTGCAAGCCGTTATTTCGATCTGGCCGCGGAACTCGCGCCGAAGCTGGCGGAAATCGACGGGTTTATTTCCGTGGAGCGCTTCCAAAGCCTGGCCGAGCCGGCAAAATTGCTTTCCCTCTCCTTCTGGCGCGACGAGGCAGCGGTACGCGCATGGCGCACCATGCCGGAACATCGCGCGGCACAGACGGAAGGACGCGCCGGCGTCTTCAGCGATTACCGCTTGCGGATTGCGGGCGTTATGCGGGATTACGGCATGACGCGCCGGGCCGAGGCGCCGGCGGATAGCCTCGCCGCGCACGTAAGGAAAGAATCTTCTTTTTCTGAAGAAAAAGAAGCAAAAAGAATTACATTGAGCCTATCGGCGCTTAAGGGTCGTCCACCCAATATTCTGCCTATGCGCTGATAGGCTCAGCATAAGAGTAAAAGTTTTTTGCTTCTTTTTTTTCAAAAAAGAAGAATCTTCTACCCGTACGCTCCAACATGGTGCGTAACAGCCGTACCAATCTCCCGCACCAGGCCAAACAACCGTGCAAGCGGTGCGAAAATACGGCGATGCTCCCGCTCGTAGCTGGCTACCGCCCGCGGACCGCCGGGTTCGGCATAGTCGCGGTCCGCGGCTGGGTCCGGCGACGCCGGGAAGACCTCCGCCAGGATCGCCAAAGCCGCAGGCACGTCGAGGCGCAGGATGCGGAGCAGCAGGGCGTCGCGGGTAATGCCGTGGCGCGGCGAGAATTCGGGAATGCCGGTGGCCAGCAGCCAGATGCGGCTAATTAGCGCGACGCGCAACGCGTGCAACAGCATTTCCTCGGTTTCCATGTGCGGCGCGCCGGGCCAGGCTTCGCGCAGGCGCACGTGGTCGGCCTGAATGCGGCGGAACATGGCCTGCGCCGGCGCCCACATGTCGAGCGCTTCAAGGGCGGTCGCGACATCGGCCAAGGCGCGCATGCGGCCGGGGAGACGCGCCTGGGCGGCGCGATCGAGCCAGCTTCCCGGATCGATCAGGGAAATCACCGCGCGCAGCACGTCAAGATCGGAATGTTTCAGGCCATGATTGACGAAATCCAACGCCCGCCGGAAGCGCGGGCTCGACTCGTGCATTTCGGCGAATTGTTCCGGCATGCGCGCAGCGGCGGTGCCCACGCCTTGCAGCGTATTGGCGCACCAGCCAAGTTGTTGTAAAATCGCATTGTTCGGGATGGCACGGAGTTCGCGCGGGTGTTTGATCACCGCGGGGCCGCCGGTGTCGGATTGGCGCGCGGTCGGGCGGCTGCCGGTGGGATCGAGCAACGCCGGGCCGAAGGCGCCAAGCAGCGCCGCGTAGCCGCGATCTTCCACCAGCCCTTGCATGGCGAGGCCGACGCTGGTGAAGAAATCGGCGGCGAAATCGCCTTCTTCATACACTGCGTCGCCGGCGGCGGTGCTGCGGTCGTAGGCGTGATTGGCGATTGTTGCGATGACGGAGGTCGCGAGTTCCGGCGTGCCGAACAGCGCAAACCCGTCGCCGCCCTGAAAGGCGCTTTCCTCGCGCACGGCAATGCCGGCGTCCGCGAAACGACGACGCGCGGCGGCGGGGGAGAGATAGCGCAAACGGTCCTGCAACGACCCCGGATGGCCACCGCGGCCGATGGATTCGCCGTGCGTATCGAACAGCACCAGTTCCACGTCGGTGAGGTTGAAGCGCTGCATGAGGTCGGCGACCTTCATGCGCAGGCGTTCGATCAGATAACTGGCGGCAATCTGGCCGACATAGCGGCCGGAATCGCTATAGCCGAATTGCAGGCAGAGCCGGCCGCAATCGCGCAAATAGGCACGGTAATGCGGGCTGCGCAGCGCTTCTTCGACGAGGCGGCTGCCATGCTCCAGCGCGTCCGCGGTTTCGAATAGCGGACTGATTTCGATGAGCTGGTCGATGCCGAACAGGCGGGCCAGCCAGAGCGCGGCCAGCAGCGTGGCACCGCTTTCGGTTTCGGCAATCAGGAAGCGGATCGGCGTCGCGGCGTCGATGTGCTTAATGATTTGTGCCACGGTCATCATCAGTTTCGTGGCCGATGCCTGTTCCGCCAGCAGGGCGCCGAAATTCAGCGCCTGCGGCTGCACCACATCCAGCGCCTGGTTGAGCGTGGCGAGCAGCGTACGGCGGCGCGCGGCATCACCCGGCACATCATCAAAGCCCAGGCGCAGGCGCACCGCATTATGCACCTGGGTGGCGTTGAGGCGCACATGCGTATGCGCCAGCGACATGCCGTGGCTAAACAGGCCGGCACGCGCAACGGCGAGCGTCATTTTGCCTTCCGCGTCAGCGGCTTTCATGGCGGCGGCAAAAAGCGGCGCGAGCACGACCGGGCTGAGCACCGCCTGGTCGCGTTTGGTGACTAGGGCGTGCGCAAAGGCCTGCGTTTTCTCGGCTTCCGATTTTGCCGGGCAGGTGGCGAGCTGGCTGGTCACGGCATCATCGGCTTCGTTGAGGCGGGCGAGCAGCGGCGTGGCTTCGGGAACGCGGGCGACCTGCGCCAGCACCCGCTGCAACTGCGCCTGTTTCATGGTGAGCCGCAGGCGCAGCGTGTCCCACCAGCCGATGTCGGTGCGGCCGTCCGTGTCGTAGCCGACCCAGCTTGTCAGGATCACCGGGCGCGGCAGCAGTTCCATCCAGCGATCGGGCCAGGTATTCTGCGCTTCGGTCAGAAGCGCGCGGTTCAGCGCATCGAGCGCGTCGCGGCCATTCAGAATGGCGAGGCGGGCGGCTTCGAATTCCTGCACAAGCGTAATCGGTTCCGGCCGATGGGAGACGAAACACTGGTCGCAGGGGCGGCCGCTCGCTTCCTCGGCAAGGGCATGGAAAACCGGCGCCGGGTTGGCAAAGGTCGGGTGCGCCGTGAAGACCGCGGCGAATCGCGTGCGTTCGATGTCGGCGCGGAATTGCGCCAGTTGCACGGGACTGTCGGAGGGATCCGGCCGCACCAGGCGGGCGGCAAGGGACTGGAATTTCCGAACCGCCTCGCCGGGTTCGCGATACCCGACATAAGCGGCCAGGCGCCGGGCCCGGGCGGCGAACGCGGAATCTCGAAGTTCGCGTATCAGCGCGGCGAGGTGGGACGCGGTAAGCTCGCCCTCGTCCATCTGGCGGCTGATGGCCAACGCCACGGCAAGCACGGGATTGCCGAACGGATCTTCCTGCGCCCGGTCGCGGGCGCGCGCCATCTGACCGATCAGGTCAAGGGCGACAGTGCTTTCGGGGAACGCGTCGTGCGGCATGCCCGGACCCTAGCACCGGCCGTGCCACGCGCTACAGAGCCCGACCGGCTAGCGGGTTGGAGCGGCGAAGGTGAAATCCAGAACAAGCACCTCGCCGGCGGTGAACAAACGGTTTGACAGGTTGATGTAGACGTCTTTGGCACCAAAGGTAATCCTTCCCGGCTCCACCTTAAGGGTGCTCGATGGATCGATCGTTACGGCAGAAATGGCCGGCGCACCCTTGAATCGAAACCCGAAACCGTTGAATTTTGCCTTTTCCATGAATGCCGTGACGCTTGTCTGCATAATCAGCTGGTCGCCCGTAAGGTCGACCGACACCAGTTCAGAGGGATGACCGGTTCGAAACTCAACTTTCGGGCCGACGCGCGCCTTAACCGGCCCCGCCTGCACCGTCTTCTTCGTCGGATACAGCTCCTCCATGAAAGCCTTGGCGCCGGTAAGGTCGCTACCAGCCCAGGCCTCGCCCGACGCAGCTACCAGAAGGATGCAAAGCGCAGCGGAGGCTGCCCTCGTGCGAAGCCCTGCCCCCATGATTAATGCTCCCGCGCGGCGATTTTCTAATTTATACCATGATGTCACGGTTTGCGACAACGTCTAATCGGCAACCGAACAAGCAACATCAACACCGGACGATCAAGAAACGTCGCTCAATTCGCCCCCTTCAGCAGCGCGTCCAGAGCCGTGATAACGGCTTGCGCGCGGATGGCGGCACGATCCCCAAGGTAGTGTCGGGAGAACGTCGATGCCGGCGAACCGCGGCGCGAAAAGCCGAACCAGACAAGACCTACGGGCTTTTCGGGTGAGCCACCGCCAGGGCCGGCTATGCCGGTGACGGAGACGGCAAGGTCGGCCAGGGAACGGTTCAGGGCGCCTTCCGCCATGGCGGCGGCAACTTCCGCGCTGACAGCGCCGTGTGCAGCGAGCAACGAAGTAGGGACGCCGAGCATTTCTGTTTTGGCCTCGTTCGAGTACGTAACGAAACCGCTATCGACGACATCCGAGGAGCCGGCAATCGACGTGAGCGCCGCGGCAACCAGACCGCCCGTGCAGCTTTCGGCGGTCGCGAGTTTTTCACCGCGGCCGCGCAGCACTTCCAGAACGCGGGGCGCAAGGGCCAGAATTTCCGCTGACAGCATCAGGCGATCCCAAGGCGGCCGGCATCCAGGGCGCGGCAGAATTCCTGCCAATCCGTTACCGCCTGCGCCGCATAGGCCATGGCGAAATCGGCAATCGGGCCATCAAACCCGTCGCTCTCTCCCATATAGCCAGCAATCGTCGCGGCATCGCCGCCGCGCGCATGCGCGCGCGCCAGCGTGCGCCCGCACAAGGCGGCGGTGAATGGCAATGCGTCCGCCTCCATCGCCGCGCCAATGTCGGCCATGCGCGAATCCTTCAGCCGCCGCACATAGAAATAGCGGCCCTCCACCTTCGACGGCGGAAATCCCAGGAAAAGGTCGGGCTCGGCCTGCATCAAACGTTGACCGGTGACGACGCGTTCGCCCTGGTGCACGAATTGCGACAGCGGCAGGCCCACGGTGAGGACCGAGTCCTGCGCTTCCTTGGCTTGCAGAAACAATTCCTCGCCATCACCCGAAACGAACAGACCCAGCGCACAGAAGGTGCCGACGGAGCCAACACCCACCACCTTGAATGCGGAATCCGCCAGCCGATAATGCCGGAACAAGGCCGACAGCGGCGGCGCGGCAGCGGTGCGATAGGCTTCGAACACCGCTTCCATCGCAGGCCGGAAACGCTCGATATGCTCCGTCGTGCCATGGTCGCGTATGCGCGGCCCGGCCGGCCCCTGCTCAACCAAATGATATTGCGCATCCGTAACCGCCAGCGCATCGCGCAAGCGCCGCTTCACGCGGCGGCGTAACGTCTCATCCGAAAGCGACTCCACCGCGTCGGCAAGATCGATGCGGCTGTGCCAGACCTCGAACGGCGAAAGCCGGGCAAGCTTGCCCATATGACGCCGGTAATGCCGCACCGCCCGCGCCGCCAACGACCGACACGCCTCCGCCCCAAGCCCGGCATCGCTGCCGGCAACCGCCAGGCTCGCAGCAAGCCGCTTCACATCCCATTCGAACGGACCCGGCAACGTCTCATCGAAATCATTCACATCAAACAACGGCCGCCCCTCCGGCGAAGGAAAACTGCCGAAATTGGCCAGATGCGCGTCACCACACAACTGCACCAAAATCCCGGTCCGCGGCAGCGAAGCAAGATCGGCGGCCATGATGGCGGCGGCGCCGCGATAAAACGAAAACGCGGAAACCCGCATGCGGGCGTAGCGGGTGGGTAATAATTCAGCGATGCGTGTGCGCCCCTGCGCGCCCAAAATCGTCACCGGATCGGCACGATTGGCCGCCGCCGCCCACCGCGCATGCGCCGCCCGCGGCACACGCTGCCGTATCGCCGCGCCCTGCGCCTGCCTCGCCCGCCTGTCCGGCATATCCCCCATGCGGCGCACCCTGGGGCCGGAATGGGTGTGAAGGCAAGAAAGACCAAGGGGGCTCTGCCCCCCTGGACCCCCCGCTGGGGACTAGTCCCCAGACCCCATTTTGTTTGTTGGGAGACAAGGAGGGGGCTATCCGTCACGTGGCCACGGCCGTTGTGGCCCCCTCCTTGTCTCCCAACTAAAACAGATAGGTTCTAAGGACTTGTCCTTAGCGGGGGTCCAGGGGGCAGAGCCCCCTGGCCTT
>DATJOH010000070.1:0-8043 GCA_035507235.1 Acetobacteraceae bacterium | reverse complement strand
GGAGGGCGTGGCTGCGTCATTCAAGCGCGGGCTCACGCTGGGCAACTATCAGGAAATCCGCATTCGCCAGTTTGAGCGGGCGATCGATAAGTACGTAAATGAGTAAGGAAGACCTCTTTTTCGAAAAAAAGAAGCAAAAAGACCATGTTGAGTCTACCGGCGCTTAAGAAAAGAGAAAAAGTTTTTTGGTTCTTTTTTTCAAAAAAGAACATCCTTCTTTCTAGCCGCTCGAAAGGATTCGCATCATGTCATTCGAGCTGAACCGAAAGCTCGCCGCCAAGCGCCCACCGCTTGTCACCTCCGCCAACATTGACCCGGTAACCGCGACGATCATACGTGGCGCGTTCGACACGGTATGCTTTGAGGCCGCGACACATTTGGGCCGGGCTGCATCGTCCGCCATCATCAATCAATCGAATGAACGCAACGCGGCTATCATCGATTCTAACGGTCGTCTGGCGGCCGCTTCCATTGGCACCCCGCATTTGACGTTCGTATCGCAACTGACAGTCCGGTATGGGCTGGATTTTTTCGAGGAATATGACTGGGGGCCTGGGGACGTCTTCGTGGGCAATGACCCGGATTATGGCGGCGGCCATTTGCAGGACTACAATGTCTATGCGCCGGTATTCGACGACAACGGCGAACTGGTTCTGGTCCAGGCCCTGCAAGCGCATCAGGGCGACACCGGCGGCAAGGACCCTGGCGGATTCTCGCTGGATGCCAAGGACATTTTTACCGAGGGCCTGGCGCTTCCCTGCATCAAGCTGGTGCATCGCGGCGAAAAACGTCGCGACATCATCCGGCTGCTGGAACGCAATAATCGGTTTGCGTCGTTTGCCGGTGACCTCGCGGCCATGATCGGTGGCGTGCAGCACGCGGTGAAATTGCTACAGGGCGTTATCCGCAAGCGCGGCACGGATGTAGTGCGGGCAGCCATTAACTACAACATCGATCACACGGAAAAACGCCTGCGCGAGGAAGTGGCAAAGTGGAAGGACGGCGTTTATTCGGCGGAGGTCCTCATCGATCACGACACCCAGGGTATCAAGGACGTCAAGGTGCACGTCACCTGCACGATCAAGGGCGACCAGTTGACCGTGGATCTCACGGGCACTGATGCCCGCCCCGAACTCAGCGGCGTGTGGAACACCTTTGGCAACAGCCGTAGCTACATCATGACGCAATTGGCAGCCTCGATCGACCCGTCAATTGTCAAGAACGAGGGCCTCTTCAACGGTATCGAGATGATCATTCCGGAGGGCACGATTGCGCATCCGCCGCCCAACAAGCCGGCGGCGCTCGGCTCCTTCCATCCAGCTTGCGAAATCACCGAAGCCGTCTGCATAGCGCTTTCGAACGTCGCGCCGGAGCGCTCCGCGCCGCAGGTCTACAAGATTGGCATGCCGAACTCCGTGATCGGTTTCGACAAGAATGGCAAGATGTGGATGGACCAGGGCGTGGATGCGCGCTCCATGGATTCCTCCGCCGTGCAGGGCATCGACGGATGGGGTGCCTCCTGCTCCGCCCTGGGCAATTTGCTGCTGTCCGAGGCGGAAGACGGAGAGAGCCGTTTTCCGGTGATCAATATCAGCCGCGAAATGACCATGGATGCCGAGGGCGCCGGCCGCTGGCGGGGATTGCCTGGCAGCCTCAACGTGAAAAAGGTGCTCGAGCCAACCATGGCCGTGGCCTGGATGGTATCGGCAGCGCATCCGCTCAGTGGGCTGTGCGGTGGCGACGACGCCAGTCCCTATGCAAGCCGTTTCGAGGTAGGGACGGATCGGGAATACAAGGTGGAGCTGTCCGCGCAGGCACAACTGCCCGCCGGCGCCGTGATCGCCTATCAGCATGGCGGCGGTGGCGGCTTCGGGCCGCCCGTACTGCGCGATCCGGAAGCCGTGAAAGAGGATGTGCTCGACGAATTGGTCAGCCTGCAGGCTGCCAGAAAAAAATATGGCGTCGTCCTCACCGGAACGGTCGAAGATTATGACCTTGAGGTCGATATTGCCGCGACAAATGCGCTCCGACAGAGCATGAGTGCAAAAGAGCTCGCTTAGCACAAACCGCCGCACGATCGCATGACGCTACCAACTTCCGGCGGCAATCGCCGGTGCTGGTTGTACTATGAGTTCGCAATGGGGGCGGCCCGTGGAAGTCGGGACGTAAAAGACAGGGATGGACGATGGGGTATCGGGTAGGCATCGACATTGGCGGAACATTCACGGACTTTGCCCTGCTCAAGGGAGCGGAGGTCATTCTCTACAAAAACCTGAGCACGCCCGAGGACAGGTCTATCGGCGTATTGAGCGGGCTGACCAAACTTGCCGAAATCGAGCATTTGCCCTTGAAGGATTTCCTCGGACAGTGCGATGCCATCGTGCACGGTACAACGATCGCGGATAACACGTTGATTGAAATGAATGGTGCACTGACCGGCCTGATCACCACGGAGGGTTTCCGTGACGAAATGGAATACCGCCGCGGCTTCAGGGAAGACATCTGGGATGTCAGACTGGCGCCCCCAGAGCAAATCACACCGCGGCGCCGTCGTCTGACGGTACCAGAACGAATCCTTCACGATGGGTCAATCTACAAGGATCTGGACGAAAGTGCCGTACGCGAGTGTTGCAGAAGGCTACGCAAGCAGAATGTAGAGTCGGTCGCAATCTCCCTCATCTTCTCCTTCGTCAACCCGGCGCACGAAAAGCGTGTGGCGGAAATTGTCGCAGAAGAAATGCCGGGCGTGCATGTCTCCTGCTCTCACGTCGTGCTGCCGCGCGCGCCGGAATACGACCGCACAAGCACGACGGTCGTTAATGCCTATATCGCGCCACGCGTAACCTCCTATCTGGAAAAGCTCGTCAGCCGCCTCAAGGACGCCGGCTACACGGACCGACTCATGGTCATGCAGGCCAGCGGCGGCGTCATGACCAAGGAATATATTGAAGGCGCACCCATCCGTGTGCTGGCATCGGGGCCGGCCGGCGGCGTCGTCGGATCAGCCCATGTCGGCGTGGCAAAGGGCTATCCCAACCTCCTCTGTGTCGACATGGGCGGTACATCCTACGATATCTCTCTCGTATTGAATGGCACGGCACCCGCGGAAGCCGGCTGGAATATGCATCACCGCTATTTGATCGGCGTTCCCATGGTGAAGGTGGAAACGCTCGGCGCCGGCGGTGGCTCGATCTGCCACGTGAATAACGGTGTCGTGGAGGTTGGCCCCGCCTCTGCCGGCGCCGCGCCAGGGCCAATTTGTTACGGGCGCGGCGGCACGCAACCGACAATCACCGATGCGCTGCTGATGCTGGGCATCCTGTCCGCGGATTCGGAATTCGCCGGCGGGAGTTTTTCGCTCCGGACGGACGGTGTGCGGGAAGCGTTTCAGGCCATCGCAAGCCAGATGGGATACAGCGCTGAGGACGCGGCGTTCGATTGCTGGCGCGTGGTGAATGCCAACATGTCCCAGGGCGTCAGAAGAATTACCGCCGGCAAGGGTATCGACCCGAACGACATGATCATGCTCGCCTATGGCGGCAACGGGCCGGCCTTCGCCGCTATCCAGGCGGAGGACCTGGGCATCAATAAGGTTCTGATCCCGAAAGCCTCCCCCACGTTCTCGGCACTGGGAACGCTTGTCGCCAACCCCAGTATCGACGAAGAGCGTTCCTATATCAGTCCCGCTGATCAACTCGATACCACGAAATTGAAGGCGCTCTGGCAGGAACTTGGCGTGCGCGCTGAAAAATATTTTAGCAACGCCCGATTCCCGCCGGACCGGGTGACGGCAAAGTATCGAATGAACATGCGCTACCCCGGACAGAATTTTTCCCTCACGTTCGACATACGCATGAACACGGGATTGCAGGATCTCTCATTTGTCGATGCCGCCATCAGCGCCAGAGCAATCGAAAGTTTCAACAGGCGCCACATGGACGAGTACGGCCATATTCGCGAGGATGAGATGCCGGAAATTACCGGCGTGCGCCTGGCAAGTTACGTCGATACACCGTCGCCTATCGTCACCGCGGGCTTTACTGCGCCCAAGGTCGCCGCAAAGGCCGCCACGACGCGCCAGGCCAATCTCGGCCAAGGCTACCAAAAGACCGGCATTTTCCACGGCGCCGCCCTCAAGCCTGGCCATGAAGTTATGGGGCCCGCAATCATCGAGGAGGATTTTACGACCATCGTGGTCTACCCAGGCTGGAAAGCCCAGGTGGATGATGCGGGCGATTATGAGTTGACACGCATGAGTGCAAATAATTGAATTGGAACGGTAGTCCGTATGCCTCTCGTAACGTGCGTTGACGTCAATAATGAAGGCCACGACCGTGTCTCGCCAAAATCATTCGCGTGGCGCGATACGGAAGAACGACAGGCGTACAAAGCCAAATCCGAGCGGGCGGTCGTCCTCCGAGAGACCAAGCGATTTCGGCGACGGTGAGTCCTCATGCGTGAAGCGAATGGACGCCGGATTCTTGCGCGCCAGTGCGGCGGGGGGAACGAACCAGCAAAGTCGGCTCTGGCCGTCCGCAGAGCGCTCACCGCAATCTTCTCCGTTGACCGAGAGCGAAATCGCCTTCAACCGGTTCGCTATGGAAAAACCTTCCGCCTCCAGCCAAAGTCCGATTTTGGGCAGCCGTTCGAAATAGACCTCAAGGCCGCAACCAGTCGCAACGGACCAGGTGTGTTCCCGCTCCACAAAGGACCAACCGTCGCGCTTATGCTTCGCCGCCGTCCCGCCTGTGCCAAAGGTGAGCGCGAACAGTTCTCGCCCCAGCCGACGCGGCAGCACGCTTTTCCCGAACCTTACGCCCCCGAGCCAGGCCCGCAGGCTTCGGCGCGATTGCAGGGCTTCCACGCCGTCGTCGAAAGCTTGCGGCTCAATGGCGAACGGACTGCGCGCCGCATCAGGTTCGACCGAAAAATCCGATGTCCCGCGAATGTCCGCGTGGAGAACGGTCCGCTTTTGAAAGAGATTCACGAAATAATGATTGTGCCAACCGGTTGGAGCCAGCGTGAGAACAGGCAATTCGGGCGGTGCGAACAGAATGGCGGAAAAGGCCGATCCTAGCGCGCCGGCGATGGATTTCGCATCGGCGAAGATCCGCGCCTGCTGGGAAAAATCGAGAGTCGCCATATCGACAGGGGTCATGCCGTGCCGCCGGACCTGGCCCAAAATACCGTCTTCGTTTGCGATCTGCCTGACGTCGCCGGGCCGGCGTAGAAGATAAGGTTTTGCGATTGTTTCTGTCTGCCGCGAGGGCGCCAGTTGGTTGCCCATGACATCGATTAGATCTGGATGCATGCTGAAAAATTCCTGGCCGGCTAGCGGGAAGATGCCACTCAGGTCGTAAAGCGCATCGAACGCGACCGGCTGGCCTGGCGGAAGGCGTACGATGCGTTCGGGTGCTATGCCGTAAGCGGCCAGCGATCCGAGCACCGCCTCCACATAGGCGGGCTCGACGATGCCGAGAGGAAGGGTGGTACGCGTTGGCACCACGTAGGTGAAACGTTGCGGTGATGCCCACTCTGCCAGCACGATCTTCGCCAGCATTTCGTGCACCCAGTGACCCCAGGTAACGTCGCCATAGCGTGCCGCGAGCAGGCAGGGTCGTTGCATACATGGCGCGTCGACCGCGCGTACCTTGAGGCCGGCGGCAACAAGATCAGGGTCGCCAACCCAATCCGGTAATTGTTGACGCACCAGGGCGCCGTCGGAGAGCACAATGTAGGGCTCGGCGGCGTCCCCATCGACCAGCGTGCCGACAGGGTAGCGATAGAGCGCGACAGCCGGCTGGGAGAAAAAACGCGCCGCGTTGACCGTGAGCAGGCGGTGACGGAACGGGTCGTTCGCCGTCAGATTAGTGTGAATCAGCGGATTCGGCAGCGCGATGTCGCAAGCTGGCAGCAGCACCGCTTCCTCATGCCCGACGCCCTCCAAGGGCCGGATTAGCGTCTCTGCGCTGGGCTGCACGGGCGGCTTCCTGGTCCGGTCGGTGGGCCGCGGAACCCTCACATCAAAGTTGGCACGCGGGCAATGCCTGGGCAGTCCGGCATCGGGTGGCAGCGCAGGGGCGGGCATTTACCGGCGTGGGCCAGCCGCGTGGGCGCGGATAGCGGTTGATTTCGGAGGAGGTGCGTGAGGCCCGCCCCGGCAACCGGTTGATGCTGTGGTTCGAAGATGGTTGACCGCCCGTGTTCCACTGCATCGGCCAGCAAGGCCGCCTCTGCCATCGCTGGTATAAGTGCGGCAAGCGCCCGCCAGGCCGGTGCGACCAACGGTACAATGGGGGCATTTGCTCGCCGCGGTGCAACCGACAACGGGAAACGATTTCTGCCTCGTTATGCCGGAGGTCAAAACGTTCTCCCGGTTCTCTTTCTCCCAGCGCGCTAGCTAATAGCCTGCTCGCGCGGGCGCGCTGTGCCGCCTAGCGGCACGGTTGGGCGCGGCATGATCGCAAGCAGGGCGGGCACGAAAAACAATGTCGTTGCGACCGTCGAACCGAGGCTGATCAGGAGCAGCACGCCCATGCTCGCGGTGCCCGGATGCCGCGATAGCGCGAGCGAACCGAACGCTGTGCTGGTGGTGAGGGCCGAGAACAGCACTGCGCGCGCCGTGGCGGTACCGAGAAAGCGGGTGACGCCGCTTCGCCAGTTCATAACGAAATAGATATTGAACGACACGCCAACGCCAAGCAGCAGCGGCAGGGCGATGATGTTCGCGAAATTAAGGCTCATGCCGGTGAGACGCAGAAAGAAGGCTGTCAGCAGCGCCGAGACGGCGAGCGGTGTCATGACCAGAAGTACGTCGCGCACCCGGCCAAGCGCAATGGCAAGGATCACCGCGATCGCAACGATAGCGCTATAGGCGGCGACCTGGAACGCCGCCGTGATGGTGTCAGCGGCTTTCAGGATATAGACGGCCGAGCCCGTCGAAGCGGGCACCGCTTTCAGCGCCCCTTTTACCCAGCTGCGCATGGCATGGCCGCTGCGTATGGTCCCCTTTGGCAAGGCTTCCACGCGCGCGCGGCCGTCAGGCAGCAACCAGTCATTCTTTATTTCCGGCGGCATGTCGGCGAGCGTCACGCCGTTCGTGGAAAGGGCGGCGCGCAACCGATCCAATTGTTTCGGCAGGAAGCGCACCACTGCTTCGTTGGTAGCGATGATGAGCTTGTCCGACGCCACGGCAAGCTTCTTCGCGTCCGCGTCGATCGCCAGTAAGGCATCGCCTGGCCCGAGCCTATCCTTGATCCTGTCGATCGAGGCAGCCAGCACCGCAGCGGCGTGGCGCAGCGAGTCCGGCGTGACAGGCGGCACATGCAGCGGCGGCGCCAGTGTGGACGCGAGCAGCGACGCGACGTCGTGCACCGCCGCCAGCTTCTCCGCCTGGTCGCTCGGCAGAAAACTATCCAGCGTCAAAACCGTTTCGGTCGACTTCAGCTTGGCATATTTCGCGGCCGCCGCCCGCGCATCCGTGAGCGACGGCAGCACCGCCTGGATCGTATAGGGGTCGGTGATCGGGTTCTGCATCAAATCATGCAGCGTGCGCACCGCTTCGCTATGCTGGTCCTTGGTATCCAACGGATCGCCATCGAACGGAATTTTCGCGGCCAGCACGGCGCCGGCAACTGCGAGCACACCGAACACCGAAACCACCAGCACGCGATGCCGCTTCACTAGCGGATCGAGGCCGCGCACGAAGCTGATTTCCTTCGGCTCGCGACCGGGCCGGAACAGGCACAGCATGGCGGGCAGGAATGTCACGGTGCAGAGGAACGCGATCATCATGCCAAAACCGGCGATGACGCCAAGCTGCGCGACGCCGATGAAGCGCGTTGGCGCGAATGCCAGGAAGCCCGCCGCGGTGGCCAGCGCGGCGACCAAGATCTGCGCGCCGCTGCGCCGGCCGGTTTCCGTCAGGGCGTCATCGCCCACTGGATGGCTGTGCCGCCGCTCACGAAACCGCACCGCGAACTGGATGGAAAAATCCACCGCAATGCCGACGAACAGCACGGCAAACGCCACCGATATGAGATT
>DATJOH010000069.1:0-7760 GCA_035507235.1 Acetobacteraceae bacterium | reverse complement strand
AGACCGACCGTGTAGGGCAGATGCAGCCGCCGCGCCGCCAGCGCCACAAAGATCGCGACCAGCAACAAACCGACGAGATGCGCGCTGATGTCGTTCATCGGCGGGGGATGGCTTCGAGACTTTGGGAAAGACGAAGAAGGCGTTCTTTTTTGGTAACTGCCCAGGTAGAGCGAAAGGGAGAACAGGCAGGAAAGACCTTCTTTTCTGAAGAAAAGAAGCAAAAGACTTTTATCAATGGCGTCCAGCAGCCAGTCCAAATCGGCGGCCTCTGTGCTGCCCGTAACGGATAAAAGTTTTTTGGTTCTTTTTTTCAAAAAAGAACTGCTTGCCGTCCTTTCTTTTCAGATGATTACCCTACCTGGGCAGGTACCTTTTTAAAAAAAGAAGCAAAAAACTTTTGATTATATTGAGCCTGCCGGCGCCGAAGGGAAAGAGTTAGAGGCATGTGATGCCGCTGAACGTCTCAAGCGCCGACAGGCTCAATATGGGCCTGTTGCTTCTTTTTCTTCAGAAAAAAGAAGATTTCTCCTGACCTTTTCGTTCGCTGAAGGCAGCCGTCAGTCAGCCGCCAGCGCCATGATCTTCCGCGCCTGCGCCTTCATGACGTAATCCTCGAGCGAGGCGGCGACGAAGTCGGCATGGTTGGCGAAGACGTGATCCGCGCCGGTGGCGATGCGGTAATCTACCGAAACGTTCTTTTGCGTGTTCAGCTTGTCCACCAGCTTGCGCACGGAGGCTTCCGGCACGAGTTCGTCGGCGTCGCCATGCAGCAGCAGGCCGCCGCACGGACAGGGGGCCAGGAAGCCGAAATCGTAATGGCTGGCTGGCGGCGCCACCGAAATCCAGCCGGAAACTTCCGGCCGGCGCATCAGCAACTGCATGCCGACGAAGGCGCCGAACGAATAGCCGGCGATCCAGAGCCCGCCATGGCTCGGGTTCACCATCTGCATCCAGTCCAGCGCCGCGGCGGCGTCACCGATTTCACCTATGCCGCCATCGTAACGGCCCTGGCTGCGTCCGACGCCACGGAAATTGAAGCGCATCACGCTGAACCCGAGTTTCTGGAAACTCTGGTACATTGTGTACGTGATTCGGTTATTCATCGTGCCCCCATGCAAAGGATGCGGGTGCATGATGAGGGCGAGCGGAGATCCGCTTTCCTTGCTATGGTGGTAGCGGCCTTCAAGCCGGCCGTCGGGGCCGGCAAACATCACCTCAGGCATAGCGTTTCTTCATTCTTCCTATGGTCGCACCGGTGCATGGCGCGAACCCGATCCACAAAAAAGCCAATCGCGCGGACTATGACCCGCCCGCCGGACGTTCAATCTCTCCAGGAGATATGGGAAGATGATGTGCCATCACCTACCCTGTTTCCGCTTGTACACGATGCCCCGCCGCCAATCCGAAAGTTCGGCGTCACACCATGCTGATTTCCCGCTCCCGTCGTCCGTGGCCGTTGCCGGCCGCTGGATTAACCCCTGATCGCCGCGTCCCCACGGCGTTCTTTGAATATAGACAAAGCCTGGGGCGAAAACCCACTAGAATCGAACGTGGCTAGACATGAATCTCTGGGAACAGGCAGGCAGCATGTGCATGCGTGATAAATAAAGATGCAACACGCGCCCCAGGAAATTTATCTAGACGCCAATGCTTCCGAGCCATTAAGGCCTGCGGCGCAACGCGCAATACTTGAATCCTTAACACTTCCAGGAAATCCATCGAGCATTCATGCCGCGGGCCGCGCGGCACGGCGCCTGCTGGAAGATTCCCGCACCGTGATCGCCCGCACGGTCGGCGCGGCGCCCGCTGACATTATATTATGTTCGGGCGGCACCGAGGCGAACGCCATTGCGATTGCCGGACTGTCACCTGGCCGGCGCGTCCTGATGGGGGCCACCGAACACGATGCCGTTCGCGCGGCGGCTCCCGGCGCCGAAATACTGCTCGTCCATCCGCAAGGCGGGCTGGACTTGGCCGCGCTGGCCGCCGCCCTCGAGGGCAAGGGGCCGGCCCTCGTCTGCCTGATGCTCGCTAATAATGAGACGGGGGTACTTCACCCCATCGCGGCGGCGGCGGCTTTGTGCCACGCCCGGGGTGCGTTGCTGCATGTTGATGCCGCGCAGGCTGTGGGCCGGATACCGGTCGATTTGGGCGAGCTTGGCGCCGATACGCTGGCCTTTTCCGCGCATAAGCTGGGTGGGCCAAAGGGGGCGGGGGCGCTGGCGTTGGCGTCCGGCCTGGCCATCGCGCCGTTAATCGCCGGCGGCGGTCAGGAGCGCGGGCGTCGCGGCGGCACGCCGGCGCTGCCGGCGATTGCGGGTTTCGCCGCCGCACTCGCCGAGTCCGGCGAAGGCGTGGCGCAGCTCGCGCCCTTGCGCGACCGGCTGGAACAGGGTGCAACCGCGGTGGGCGCCTTGGTGTGTGGCGGTGGTGCGCGTTTGCCGAATACAACCTGCCTGGCATTGGCCGGGGCGCGCGCGGAAACGCAGGTAATCAACCTGGACCTCGCGGGCGTTAGGGTGTCGGCCGGTGCCGCGTGCAGTTCGGGCAAGGTGACGCAAAGCCATGTGCTCGCGGCGATGGGCCTGGGCGCGCTCGCAAGCTGCGCCATACGTGTCTCGCTGCCGTGGAACGCGACCGACGCGCAGGTCGACGGTTTCCTCGCGGCTTACGCAGAAATGGCGGCCCGCCTCGCACCCGCCGCGGCACGGACCATATCGGCGGCATGATCTACCTCGATAACCAGGCCACCACCGCGTGCGACCCGCGTGTGCTGGACGCCATGTGGCCCTGGTTCTCCGCGCAGCCGGGCAATCCGCATAGCACCGAGCATGCGATTGGCCGGCGTGCGGCGGATGCGGTGGAGGCCGCGCGCGCCGAAATCGCGGCCCTGATCGGCGCGAGCCCGGGCGAAATTCTATTCACCAGCGGCGCCACCGAGGCCAACAATCTCGCCATCAAGGGCGCGGCCCGCTTCGCCGGCAGCCGCGAACGCCGGCGCATCATCACCGCTGCCACCGAACATAAGTGCGTGTTGGAGAGCGCGCGCGACCTGGCGGCCGAGGGGTTTGAGCCGCTCATCCTGCCGGTAGCACCATCGGGCGCGATCGATCACGCCGATCTCGGTTTGGCCTTGCAAACCCCCACGCTGCTGGTGAGCTTCATGGCCGCCAATAACGAGACGGGTTTCCTGCACGACCTCGGCGCCCTCGGCCGGGCCGCGCACGCGGCGGGTGCCCGCGTCCATTCCGACCTCGCGCAGGCGGCCGGCAAGCTGTCGCTTGACGTGACAGGACTTGGCCTCGATGCCGCCTCGCTCAGCGCCCACAAGCTGTACGGACCGAAGGGCATCGGCGCCCTCTATGTGCGCCGGCGTCCCCGCATGCGGATCGCGCCGCTATTTTCCGGCGGCGGACAGGAACGTGGCGCGCGCAGCGGCACCGTGCCGACACCACTGGCCGTCGGCTTTGGCGAGGCATGCCGGATCGCGCGCCTGGAACTGGCAGCCGAAGCGACGCGCATCGCCGCCTTGCGCGACCGCCTGCTGCGAGGGCTCGATGCCCGGATTCCGGGTCTCGCACTGAACGGGCCGCCGGCGCCGCGGCTTGCCGGCAATCTTTCGCTCCGCTTTCCCGGCGTCCGCGCGCTCGACCTGATCGCCGCTTGTCCGGAGCTCGCCATTTCCACCGGATCGGCCTGCACGTCCGCGGACATCGCGCCGAGCCATGTGCTGACCGCCCTTGGTCTCACGGCCGGCGCGGCGGCCGCCAGCTTGCGCCTCGGTATCGGACGATTTAACAGCGCCGCCGATATCGACGCCGCCATAGACATGCTGTCCGCCGCCTATGCCCGCCTGGCGCCGGCCCGCGCCGAGGCCTGACCGACCCATGCCCAAAATGATTTTCGTGGAGAAAAACGGCAGCGAGCGCGAGGTGGATGCCCCGCTCGGTCTTTCGGTCCTGGAAATCGCGCATCAGCACGGCGTGGACATCGAGGGCGCCTGCGAGGGCTCGCTCGCCTGCTCCACCTGCCACGTCATCGTCGATCCGGCCTGGTATGGGAAACTGACGAAGGCGACGGAGGATGAGGAGGACATGCTGGATCTGGCATTCGGCCTGACCGCGACGAGCCGTCTCGGTTGTCAGATCGTTATGACCCCGGCGCTCGACGGCCTGCGCGTGCGATTGCCGGCGAGCACGCGCAACGCCCAGAAGTAGCGTGGCCGCCACGCCGGGCTGTTCGCTGCACATCAACAACAATTCCCTTAAATTTTCTTTCATGAATTACGGCCGTCGTCGCGAAGGGTTGCAGCCAGGCAGGATGCCCGTCCAGCGAACTCTCTTATTTCCTGTCCGATGGGCATGCGCAGGTATTTCATAAATTACGTGGGTTTGGCCGTATTGCGTCGGTTTCTTCCGGGCTCGTCAGCACCTCAATATGGGGTGCAATCCGTGATGCCGTTTTGGGCATTGCGGTGCGCCGAACACAGGCATTCGGGTCAGCGCACCGGGCGATCGGGGCGCAAATACAACACGGGCCACCGGGCCGCGCGCTTTACAGGCTTCGCCGTCGCCCACATAAATTTTGCCGGTGCAAATCACCAAAAAACGGGGAGTATCAAATGGTACGTAACTTCGGCAACGCGAGTTCCGCGCTCGCCCGCTTGCCCGTCGGCATGGTCGCCGCCGCTTTTGCGTTCAGCCTGACTGTTCCGGGTGTGGCTTCGGCCGCCCCCAAGGAAATTGGACTGGCGTCCACCAGCCAGGCGCTGACCTATTGTCAGTCCGGCGCCATGCCGGCCAACGACGTCGCCTATATCGCCGGCGCGCCCGGCGTTGTGCAATACGGCCCCGCCAAGAACTGCGTGCAGCAGGTGGGCAAGGGCAAGATCAAGAAAGCCCTCTACACGAAGGGCAAGAATGTCAAGGAATGCAATCTCGTAAGTGCCCAGGCGGCCGTCTCGTTCTGCGACAGCGGCGAGATGGGCACTTGGAATATCGATTATATTAAAGGCAAGATCGATACGACGATCTCAGGCCCGGGCTACGGCTGCGGCGTGGGCACGTCCACCAGCAGTATCGGCACTGCGCTCTGCAAGTGAGTGTGGCGGCGGGGCGCATGGCGCCCCGCCTTCCGAGGCGCTGTCGCGACTCGGCACGGTAGGATAGGAACGAACCGTCCGCCAGCAGGCGCAGGGTGATGTCGCGTTCCGTTCTATTTGATACAGAAACAACCGGCGTCGATCCGCTGACCGGCGATCGCATTATCGAAATCGCGGCGCTGGAGCTTTTGCGCGACCTGCCCACCGGGCGTTCATTTCACCGTGTGCTGGATCCGGAGCGCGATGTGCCGGAGGAGGCGACGCGCATTCATGGATTTTCCCGCGGCGACCTGATCGGCAAGCCGCGCTTCGCCGACATCGTCGAGGATCTGCTCGCATTCTTCGGTGACGATCCGCTGGTTGCGCATAATGCGGCGTTCGATTTCGGCTTTCTGAACATGGAATTCGCGCGGCTGCGGCTACCCTCGTTGGACCCGGCGCGCATGGTCGATACCCTGGCGCTGGCACGCGGCAAATTTCCCGGCCTGCCGAACAGCCTGGATGCGCTCTGCCGCCGCTATGCCATCGATCTTACCGAACGCGTCACGCACAACGCGCTGCTGGATTGCCGGCTGCTGGCGCAGGTGTATGTGGAACTCACCGGCGGTCGTCAGCGTGGCCTGGAGCTTCTGGCCGAAGGTCAGGCATCCGTGCAGTTCACCTATACGCGCAGCACCGAACATGTGCCGCTACGCATCGAAATAACTGCCGCACAGGCCGAGGCGCATAGGGTCTTTCTGCAGAAGCTCAAGGAGCCGGTCTGGATGCAGTGAAAAAGTAAGGCTTCTTTTTTGAAAAAAAGAAGCAAAAAACTTTTCTCTGTTACGGGTGGCATCTGATTCGCCGATCTGGACTGGCTGTTGGATGCCACTGACAAAAGTCTTTTGCTTCTTTTCTTCAGAAAAGAAGTCCTTTCCTGCCTGTTCTCCTTTTTGCCCTACCAGGGCGGTTACATACTTCCTTCTCAAGTCGAGCCGCCGGACCTTCTGCTAATTTTCGTCGAAGACCTCGCAAAACAATTCGGTCATTGACGCCCAGGAAAGACGATCCGCGCGGGCGTCATAGCGCGCCATTTCCGGACGCCCCATGCGATCCGCCTCCGGATTGGTAAAGCTGTGCACGGTGCCACCGTATAAGTGCATTTCCCAGGCAACGCTGCCGTCGCGCATTTCCGTCTCGAATGCGGCGCGCTGATCGGGCGGAATGCCGGGGTCGTCGGCGCCGATACAGACCAGCACGCGGCCCTCGATGTTCGTTGCGTCCTGCGGGCGTTTGGTGCCGAGGCCGCTGTGGAATCCGACCGTTGCCGCCAACCTTGCCCCGCCTCGCGCCAATTCCAGCGCCATGGTGCCACCGAAACAAAATCCAATGGCGGCAAGTTTTTCTCCATCCACTTCCGGCCGGGCGACCAGGGCTTTCAGCGCCGCCTCGCCGCGCGCGCGGACGCGTAACGGATCTTCCCGCATCGGGCCTGCCAGCTTACGCACCTGCTCCAGATCCTCGATCACCAGCCGGTTGCCGTGAATATCGCACGCGAGCGCCGCATACCCCATGCCGGCAAGCCGCTCCGCCCGCGCGATGGCGTGGGCGTTGAGGCCGAAGACTTCCGGAAATACCAGTATGCCCGGACGTGGTCCGGTTGCCGATGGCAGAAACAGCGCGCCCCGCATGGCTAGTCCATCCGCCTCATAGGCGAGTTCGATTTCACTCATGTACGCCTCCAGGATAGCAGAACAGGAAAGCATCTCTTTTGAAAGAAGGTGTGCCGCGCGGATGAAGATTGAATGCCCGACGAAAGAAAGGAAGTATTTCTTTTTTGAAAAAAAGAAACAAAAAACTTTTGCCCATGGCCCCGCGCCGTCGGGCTACATGGTTGGCATCGGTGCCGCCGCAACAGGCAAAAGTTTTTTGGTTCTTTTTTTCAAAAAAGAACACTTCTATCTCACGCCGTAGGCCTGCGCACGAAGCCTTTCATTTCGGGTGCCGCGATATCCTCCGTGGTGATGGCGTCAACGCGTGCTGCTCGTGGCCCGCGATAGCAGGCGGCAAGGGCCGCGTCCACCGCGCTGTCCTCGCCGGAGAGAACCGCCTCCACCTGATCGCGCCCCAGGTTGCGCACCCAGCCGGTGAGGCCAAGGCCGGAGGCTTTCCAGACGAGCCAGTCGCGATAGCCGACGCCTTGCACGCGCCCGCTGATCAGTAAATGCAACGACTTCATGATGATAACGCCATGAAATTTGCGGCGGTTGCGACTTCGGCCCGCAGGGCGGCGCGGCGGGCCAGCGCTGCCTCGTCGGTGCCCCACAGGCTTTCCTGAAAGACCTCGTCGAGCACGGCGAGGTCGAACGCTTGGTCGGCCCCCAGTGCGCCGCTCGCGATCGCGAGACCCAGGACCAGGCTACCGAGCGCCGGCACGATGATGCCGAGGCCGGCGAGCTGCGCAGCATCGAGCGCGCCGACCGCCTGGCGCAGAGACGCGACGGACTCGGCGGGCTGTTCCACGGGCATGATGCCGCGCGTCACCAGAAGGCGGGCGCCGTAGGTCGCAGCCGCCCAGTCCAGCCAGGGCTGCCAGGCGTGGTGCTGGCGGATAACCAGCGCTTCCGGGTGTTCGGCGCGGTAGCAGAGCGCGTCGCTTTCCGCGAAGCGTGCGAGCGCG
>DATJOH010000068.1:0-4005 GCA_035507235.1 Acetobacteraceae bacterium | reverse complement strand
ACAAAGACCGGCCAGATGTCACGGGGGACCTCGATATTGAGGCTGATGCCGGGCCGCAACGCATGGCGTAGAAGGTCCCGCATGCCTGGGAGGGCCACGGACAGATCGAGCCATTCCGGTCGCGGCGGCTCGCGCCGTGCCACAGAGAGCAGTTGCCGCACCAGCGAGGCGGCGCGCTCGGACGCGTGCAATCCGTTACGAGTCAGCGTTAGCAGGCCCTCATCCTCGGTGCGGCTTTCGATGAGCTGGAAACCGCCCATGATGGCAGCGAGCAGATTATTAAAGTCATGAGCAACGCCGGCGGTGAGTTGGCCCAGCGCATCGAGCTTGTGCTGGTGGGAAAGCGCCGTCATCGCTTCCTCGCGGCGCGACATTTCCGCCTGCAATTCGGACGCGGTCTGTTCGAGCGCCTGCGTCCGCTCGCTCACCAGTTTTTCGAGTTCCGTGCGATAGCGTTGGATCACCTCCCGGCTGGCAATGAGTTCGTCGATATCGACGGCGACGCCGACCCAGCCGGCAACCACACCGTCCGGGCCCCGTTGCGGCATGGCGCGCTCCAGGTGCCAGCGGTAGCTGCCGTCGCGCATGCGTATGCGAAAGCGATCTTCTACGCCGGTGCCGCCGGCGATCGCCGCCCGCCAGGTGGCTTCGCAGGAGGCCCTGTCCTCCGGATGAATCGTTTCGAGCCAGCCGCCATTGATCAAATCCTTCTCGGTGCGGCCGGTGCGTTCGCGATAGGTTGCATTGACGTAGGTAAGGTGGCCGGCCGCATCGGAGACGAAGAGAAACCCCGGGACGACGCCGGCGGCGACGCTGAACCGTGCCTCGCTGTCGCTCAGCGCGCGGCCGGCTTCGCGTTGCGCCAGCGCCATCGCCGCAAGACTGGTGCAGTCCCAGGCCCGTTCCAGCTCCGCATCCGTAGGTGGGCGCGGCGGGCGAAAATAGACCGCGAAGGCGCCGACGGTTTGCCCGTTTGCCCGCAACGGCAACGACCAGCAGGTGGTGAGACCCTGCTTCTTCGGCGGCAGCTGCCAGGCTTGCGCGTCCGCCGCCGTATCGAAATCAGCCGTGGCCACCATGCGAAAACTGGCGCCGCCACCTTCGAGATAGGGCAATGTATGCAGTCCGGCAATGAGCTCGGAGCGTTCCGCATCGCCGTTGTCTGGCACGGTGCCGGCGGTTTCGTGCAGCAGAACGCAGCAACGACTGCCCTCCAGCAATTGTTCCGCGAGCGCACAGCATTGTTCCAGCGTATCATTGAGCGGTGCGCCCTGGGCGATGGCGCGCAGGATACGCGCCTGGCCGGTAAGGCCGAGGTCACGCAGGCGCGCCGCGGTGATGTCGCGGCAGCTCATGACCACATAGCCGGGCTGCGCGGCGTCTAGGGGGTAAAAGCTGGTTTCCCACCAGATCGGGGTGGCGTCGGCGGCCCGCGCCTGCACCTCAACACGGCAGCACCGGCCGATGCTTGCCGCCTCCAGCGCGCTGCGCAGGGTTTCATGATGCTCAGGCGCAACGAGCTCGAAAACCGAACGGCCCGTCAAATCCGCATTGGGGCGGAGAAGGGATTGCTGGGCGGCCAGATTGGCCCGTAAAACGATACCGGTCCTGCTCAGCAGCTTGATCGGTTCGGGCGCGGCATCGAAGGCCGCGGCACGCGCCTCGGGCGCAACCTCGTCTTCGTACATTGTCGTGACGTCGGCCAATCCGGGCATCTCCTGGCGGCGCGCTTTATCACATTTTCCTTACAAGCCCGGTAGTGAGAAAGAATTGGGCGGCCCTACAACCTTAACGCGCCCTGGCGCGGCGATGGCGCGTCCGCCGCGATCACGTTTCTTTCGCCGTCGGCAAAGCGGAGCGTGAGCGCGGCCCGCGGGCGAATGCTGGCTGCACTCACAATCGGATGGCCGCCCTCATCCTTCACCAGGGCGAAGCCCCGCGCCAGGATGGCTTCATAGGAGGCGCCGTCCAGCCGACCGGCAAGGCCTTCCAGCCGCGCACACCCTTCCCGCATGCGTGCAAGCAGCGGTGCAGGCGTCACACGGCCAAGCAGGGCGGCGGCGTCGGTGCGTCGCCGGTGCAGGAACGGCAGCAATCCGTTGCGATGCCGAAGTGCCAGCAGGCCAAGCGCGCCGGCACGTGCGGCGATCAGCGCGCGCGGGTCCGGAATGTGCCGTTCGGCGGCGACCAGGGACGCGCGTCGGAAGGCCAGCAGGTTCGGCAGCGCCAGGGCAAGACGCTGGCCGCGATCGTCCAGGCGCATCCGGGCACTCCCCAGTAATGAAGGCAGGTCCGGCAGACGGCTTGAAGCGGCGCTCAAGCGCAGGCGGTGAGCACCCGCGACGCGTGTAACGGCGCCGAGTAGACGGGCGTGTTTTTGTGCAACATCGGCCAACAATTCCGCGCGCGGCGGAATGGCCATCTCGGCCGCGGCGGTCGGGGTCGGCGCGCGGCGGTCGGCGACGAAATCGATGAGGGTGGTATCGGTCTCGTGGCCGACGGCGGAAATCAGCGGCAGGCGGCAGGCGGCGGCGGCACGGATGACGATTTCCTCGTTGAACGCCATCAGGTCCTCGAGGCTGCCGCCGCCGCGCGCGACGATCAGCACATCGGGCCGGGGAATTCCGGGCGCGGGCAATTGATCCATGCCGGCAATGGCGGCGGCGATTTTTTCAGGAGCACCCTCGCCCTGCACCGGCACCGGCCATAGCAGAAGTGGGCGGGGAAAGCGGCGGGCGAGCGTGGTGGCGATATCATGCAGCACCGCGCCTTTCGGCGACGTAATAACACCGATCACCTGCGGCAGCATGGGGATTGATTGTTTGCGTGCGGTATCGAACAGGCCTTCCGCGGTCAGGCGTTTGCGAAGGGCGTCAATGCGGGCGAGCAGCGCGCCTTCGCCCGCGTATTCGAGGCGCTCGACGATGAGTTGGTATTCGCTACGATCGCCGTAGGCGGAGATACGGCCGGTGGCGATGACCTCGACGCCGTTTTCCGGCTTGAGGCCGGCGCGCGTGGCGGCTGATTTCCAGATGACGGCGCGGATTTTGCCGCCTTCGTCCTTCAGGCTGAAATAGGTGTGCCCGGAAGGGTAGGTTTTCACCTCGGTGATTTCACCGCGGACGCGGATGCGCGCGAACGCCGTTTCGAGCGTTCGCTTGATGGCGCCCGAAAGTTCGGTGACGGAAAATTCGGGGGTGTTGGTCGGTTCGTCGGCCAGCCTGGCGGTCTCCTGGGGGTCGCTGGGACTAATACGCCGAACCTGATAACCCGCCAAAAGATCGGGGTCTGGGGCCGCCGGCCCCAGAGGGGGGTTCTAGGGGGGCAAAGCCCCCTAGTCTTTTTGGGTGCGTGCATGCGCGTTCTAATTGTCGGGGCCGGCGGCCGGGAACACGCTTTGGCGTGGGCGATCGCCGCCTCGCCGCTGCTGGAGAAGCTTTATGTGGCCCCGGGCAATCCGGGGACGGCGACGCTGGCGGAGAACGTGGCGATAGGTGCGCTGGACGCGGCCGCGCTGCTGGCGTTCGCGCGCGCCGAGAAAATCGATTTGGTGGTGCCGGGGCCGGAGGCGCCGCTGGTCGCGGGCTTGGCGGATGCGATGGCGCATGCGGGAATACGCTGCTGCGGACCGACCGCGGCGGCGGCGCAACTCGAGGGCAGCAAGACGTTCGCCAAGGAAATCTGCGATGCCGCCGGGATTCCGACCGCCGCCTGGGAGCGGTTCGACGACGCGGATGCTGCGCTGGACTTCGTCGCGCGGCGCGGCGCACCGATCGTGGTGAAGGCAGATGGCCTGGCGGCCGGCAAGGGCGTGGTGGTTGCGGCGACCGAGGCGGAGGCGAGCGAAGCGATACGCGCTATCATGTGCAAGCGGGCGTTGGGCGAGGCCGGTGCCAGCGTGGTCATTGAGGAATGCCTGACCGGCGATGAAGTGTCGCTGTTCGCGCTGTGTGACGGCACCGATGCGGTGCTGATCGGCGCGGCGCAGGATCATAAACGCGCCGG
>DATJOH010000067.1:0-4000 GCA_035507235.1 Acetobacteraceae bacterium | reverse complement strand
GCGCCGCGGCGATTTGAAGGATGCGCGTGATGATGGCGCGGGTATGTGTGGTGTGTGGCGCGCTGGCGGGGTGCGGGGCGGTGGCGGCCGCGGCGGTGGCGGCGCATGCGTTGCCGGGGCGGCTGGACGCGAGGGCGCTGGCGGCGGTGCGGAGTGCGATCGACATGCAGGCCTGGCACGCGCTGGCGCTGCTGTTCGTCGGGCTGTGGATGGCGCGGCTCACGGGTGCCGCGCTGACGGCGGCGGGGTTGGCGGGGGCGGCGTTCGTGGCGGGTGTCGTGCTGTTTTGCGGCTCGGTTTATGCGTTGGAATTGGCGGGAGTGCGGGTCGGGCCGACGGCGCCGGCGGGCGGGATTTTGCTTATGGTCGGGTGGCTGCTGCTGGCCGCCAGCGCGGTGCTGGCGCGGGGCGGCTAGCTCCGTGGTGGAGCGCCAAAGCGACTTGTTCGATGCTGTATTGTGGCTGTCCACCCGGGCGGTGGGGCCGTCCGCGGTGCCGGTGGCGGCAACGGGGTTGTCCGACGAGGCGCTGGTTGCGGCGCTTCCGCTGGCCAATCGAGGCGATGCCGTTGCGTTGGCGGCGGAAGCGGTGCGGCGGCGACTGAGCGCGGCGGTGCCGGCGCTCGAGGCTCTGTGCCGCCGGTTCAAGGGCTTTGGCGAGCACCGGGTTATTTCGGAGCAGTCAGTGGCGGTCGATGCGCTGGCGGCGCTTGGCGGGGCAGGCGCGCTCACGCGGATATTGGTCGATCAGGTGGTGGAGGGGCCGGGCGTCGCCGGCGCCGTTGCGGCCGCGGCGTTGGCGGGCTGCAAGCTGCCCCCCAGCGTGTGCGGAAAATTATTGCGCCATGCGGAGCCGGCGGTGCGCGCTGCCGCGGCGCGAATTGGCGTGCCGCATCGTGAGTTGGTGACGCTACTCGTCGATTTGCTGGACGATTTGCATGACAACGTTGCCCTCGCGGCGGCGTGTGCGCTTGGGCGAATGGGGCGCATAGAAGGGCGGTCGCTGTTGTTGGCGCGGCTACGGGTGTGCGCGACGCCCGAGTTGATCGAAGCTATTGGGCCGGTTGCGGATGAGGCCTGCGTGGTGGCGCTCAATCTGGCCGCGCGCGCGAACGCTGCGCTGCGAGACCAGATCTTTGCTGTCCTGGACGACATAGGCTCGCCGCTCGCAAGCCGCGTCAGCAGGGCACTAGAGTCCCTGCCCAAAAGCTAAAGAGCAAGAGTTTTTTGCTTCTTTTTTCAAAAATGGTAACTGCCCAGGTCGGGCGAAAGGGAGAACAGGGAAGAAAGGACTTCTTTTCTGAAGAAAAGAAGCAAAAGACTTTTTTCAGTTGCGTCCAACAGCCCGTCCAAATTGGCGGACTCTGTGCTGCCCAAAACGGATAAAAGTTTTTTGGTTCTTTTTTTCAAAAAAGAACTGCTTGCCTTTCCTTTCTTTTCAAATAGTTGTCTTACCTGGGCAGTTACTTTTCAAGAAAAAGCCTTCCTTCTTTTGTTACGCGGCCTGACGCGCCGGGGCTGAATCGCCATCCCGCATCGTGCCGGTAGGTTCCTGCACATGCGCCTCAAGGAACCAGAGTTGCTTGTCCACGCCGCGCGAGATTTCGGTGAAGATGTCGGCGGTGGCGGGGTCGCCGGCTTCGGTTGCTTCATCGATGCTGGTGCGGATGACGTCGGCGTAGAGGGCGAAACGATCGATCAGGGCCGCCAAGTGGTCGGCGATGGCGTAGATGTCGGTGGGGTAGGGGGGGAGTGCCGAGGCATCGGCCACCACTTGCGCCGTGCCGGTGGCGGTGCCGCCGAGCTGGACGACACGTTCCGCAACGGTGTCGTTCCACTCATCCAATTCGTCGCGGAAGCCGTCCAGCATTTCGTGGATGGCGATGAATTGCGGGCCTTTGAGATTCCAGTGTGCCTGCTTGGTGGCGAGGGCGAGGTCGATGCCGTCGAGGAGCCGGGCGTTCAGCAGGGCGAGCGCAACCGATTTGGCGTTGGATGGCACGCTGTTACGGGTGACGTGCGGGTGGGCGCGGGAGAGTTTGGCGTTCTTGGGCACGGCGTGGTCCTTTGGCGTGTGTTTCGAACAACGCCGCCGCGCCTCGCATGTTCCCGAACGTGTTGCGTGATCGCGATCTGTGCGTATCGTCTCCGATGCGTGGCGGAGGGGCGTCGGATGGTCAGGTCAGGAGGGCAGGCGGACGGTGAGGCGTATCCTCACTCGTGACGAGACCAGGGCGCTCATGCCGCGTATGCCGTAATCGGCGCGGGCGAGGCTGCCGACGCAGGTGACCCGGGCGCCGTCGCGATGCACGGCGAGCGTGAGCGGGCGGGTGATGCCGTGCAGGGTGAGGTGGCCGGCGATGGCGTGCGGCACGCAGGCGCCGGTGAAATGCATGGTGGGGAAATCCGCCGGGTCCAGCATGGTGGGGGCGAGCGCCTGGCTCCGCATGCCGGCGCTTGGCGAGGCGAGGCTGGCCACCTGGACGGTGACATCGATGCTGCAGCGGTCGGGCCGCGTGAGATCCTGGTGGACGGTTCCGGAAAAGCGCTGAAAGGCGGCGGTGATGGGCAGCAGGCCGAGTGCGAATGCCGTGTAGGTGATGCGCGTGGTGGCGGGGGTGAGCTGGATGTCGCGGGCGGCCGGGTGGCCGGCCAGGGCGACGACCGTCGCGGCGACGGCGGCGGTGGCGCTCACGGGCGCGAATTCGCGGGCTGGGCAGGGGCGGGGGAAGCCCGTAGGTAGCGGGCTCCCACGCCGGGATAGTGAGGAGCACAGATATGTCTCTGAAGGGCCGCGTCGCGATTGTTACTGGATCCACCAGCGGAATCGGGTTGGGGATCGCCGAAGCCCTGGCCGCGGAAGGGGCGGCGATCCTGTTGAACGGTTTTGGGCCGGCCGACGAGATCGAGAAGATTCGCGCCGGCCTCGCAGCGCGTCACGGCGTGGAGGTGCGGTACAGCGGGGCCGACATGTCCAAGGCGGCCGATATCGAGGCCATGGTGCACAGTGCGGCAAGCGAATTGGGCGGCGTGCATATCCTGGTGAATAACGCCGGAATTCAATTCACCGCTCCTGTGGAAGCGTTCCCTCCCGAGAAATGGGACGCGATCATCGCCATTAATCTCTCGGCGGCCTTTCATGCCATGCGCGCGGCAATTCCGCTCATGAAAAATGCCGGCTGGGGGCGCATTGTGAACATTGCCTCCGCCCACGGGCTGGTGGCTAGCCCGCATAAGGCGGCCTATGTGGCGGCGAAGCACGGGCTGGTCGGGCTGACGAAGGTGGCGGGCATTGAACTCGCAAACGACAAGATTACGGCTAACGCGATATGCCCCGGTTGGGTTCTTACGCCTTTGGTCGAAAAACAGATTTCCGACCGGGCCAAGGCGGAAAATCGCGATGAGCAGGATGTGCGGCACGAGTTGCTGGCGGAAAAACAGCCCATGCTGGAGTTCTCCACGCCGGCGCAGATCGGAGCGCTGACCGTGTTTCTCTGCTCGGATGCGGCGCAGACGATTACGGGGACGCCGCTCTCCATCGATGGGGGGTGGACGGCGGGGTGAGAGAAGAAAAGAGTAACTGCCCAGGCAGGACAAGCATTTGAAAGGAAGGGAAGGCAAGCAGTTCTTTTTTGAAAAAAAGAACCAAAAAACTTTTATCGGTTGCGGCTGGCATCCGAATCCACCGATTTGGACTGGCTGTTGGACGCAACTGATAAAAGTCTTTTGCTTCTTTTCTTCAGAAAAGAAGTCCTTTTCTCCTTTTCGCCCGACCTGGGCAGTTACGAAAAAAAGAAGCAAAAGCCCTTTGCTGTTTGGTGCGGCGTGAGCATTCTTGTTACGGGGGTGGCAGGGTTTATCGGGTTCCACGTTGCGCGGGCGCTGCTCGCGCGCGGGGAGATCGTGATCGGCGTCGATAATCTGAATGATTATTATGATACCGCGCTGAAAGAGGCGCGGCTGGCGCAACTGCGGGGGCCGGGATTCTCGTTTGTTCGGGC
>DATJOH010000066.1:0-6112 GCA_035507235.1 Acetobacteraceae bacterium | reverse complement strand
GCTCGCTTTCGTGCGCGAGATGGCGCGTTACTTCGGCAAACGCCGCGACAAGAAGAAGGCGCCGGTCATCCTTGTCGGCGATCTCAACATCGCGCCGTTCGAGCACGATGTCTGGAGCCACAAGCAATTGCTCGATGTCGTCAGCCACACGCCGATCGAAGTGGAACATTTGCTTGCCTGGCAACGCACCGGCTTCGTGGACGCGCTACGCCATTTCGTCCCTGCATCGGAAAAACTCTACACCTGGTGGAGCTACCGCAACCGCGACTGGCGCGCCTCCAACCGCGGCCGCCGCCTGGACCATGTGTGGGTCAGCCGAGATTTGAAACCGAAGCTGAAACGTTATGAAATCCTGAAGGATGCGCGGGACTGGACACAGAGTTCGGATCACGTGCCGGTGATGGTCGAGATCGGTTAGTCTGCCGCGCGCGGGAGAATGTAAGGAAGGTCTTCTTTTCTGAAGAAAAGAAGCAAAAGACTTTTGTCAGTTGCGTCCACCAACGAGTCCAAATCGGCGGACTCGGATGCTACCCGCAACGGATAAAAGTTTTTTGGTTCTTTTTTTCAAAAAAGAACTACTTGCCTTTCCTTTCTTTTCAAATGGTTGCCCCACCTGGGCCGTCGCCTTATTCCTCGAAAAAGAAGAGTCTTCCTTGTCCTTGCCGGCCGCCTTAAACCCCCGCCATGGACGACCAGCCCCCACCGAACCCCGCCCTGCTCCCCGCCGGCCTGCGCGATCTGCTGCCGCCCGACGCGGAGACCGAGGCCGCCGGCGTCGAAGCCATCATGGCGGTGTTCGCCGCGCACGCGTACCGGCGCGTCAAACCGCCGCTGCTGGAATTCGAGGATTCCTTCTCCCGCGGCTCCGGCGCCGCCGTCGCCGACCAGAATTTCCGCATCATGGACCCGGACAGCCACCGCATGATGGTGCTGCGCGCCGACATGACGCCGCAGATTGCCCGCATAGCCACCACGCGCCTCGCCGGCGCGCCGCGCCCGCTGCGTCTGTCCTATGCCGGCCAATGCGTGCGTGTGCGCGGTGCCGGCCCCGGCACCGATCGGCAGGTGCCGCAGGCCGGCATCGAACTGATCGGCGCCGACGGCCCGGATGCCGACGCCGAAGTGATGCTCGTCGCCATCGAGGCGCTGGCAGCGGTGGGCGTGCCGCGTCTCAGCCTGGACCTGACCCTGCCCACCCTGGTCCCCAGCCTGTTCGACGCGGCCGGTATGCCCGCCGAAACCCGCCGCACCCTGCTGCGCGCGCTGGACCGAAAGGACGCCGCGGCGGTCGCAGCGGACGCGGGTCCGTTGGCCGGCCTGTTGAGCAATCTGCTGCTGGCCGCCGGCCCCGCCGGCCCGGCGCTCGCGGCCTTGCGTGACGCGAGCCTGCCGGAACCGGGCCGCGTGCTCGCGGCACGTTTGGCCGAAGTCGTGGAGCGCCTTGCCCGCGCCGCGCCGCGCCTGCGCGTTACCATCGACCCGGTGGAATTCCGCGGATTCCGCTATCACACCGGCCTCGCCCTCAGCCTGTTCGCGCCTGGCCGCCATGAAGAGCTCGGCCGCGGCGGCCGGTATTTCTCAGAGGATGGCGAGCCTGCCACGGGCATCACCCTTTACGGTGACGCGGTATTGCGCGCCGCCGGAGCGAAGCCCACACGCAACACAATATTCCTTCCCTACGGCACCGATCGCGAAACCGGCCGCCGCCTGCGCGCCGCCGGCTACGCCACCCTTGCCGCGCTCGGCCCCACTGCCGATCCTATGAGTGAGGCTTGCCGTTTACGCTGCTCGCACCTGCTTGCGGGCGGCGCGGTGCAGCCGGTTACGTAGTCGAAGGCCAGGGCGTTGACCCTGGCCTTCATATCGCCCGCGTGTCGGACTTACCGCACAGGCGAAACGCGAAGCTTCCCGTGCCGGCCTGGATGACGCATGCCGCCACCTCCCGCCGGACAAACATCGCTGCCGGACAGGATGTCGTTGACGACGTTCATGTAGCTGTTGGAGGTCGTCGCGCCGCCTGACCCCGTTCCGATGAGCACGCCGGCGCAGGTTCCGTTGATTTTGTTGCCGGTCACGGTGTCGCCGGTGGAGGGCGGACCACACTCGCTGTCCAGATGGACCGCCGATTCATCAGCGCCGTTCACGACATTGCCTGTGACGGTAGCGCTGCTGGCGCCGCAGATGTCAATCGCGTCCCATTGCTGCGTTCCGCCAATGACATTGCTGGTGATCGTCGCGTCGTCACCATCACCCACGGTAACCGCATCACCAACCACCGGGATCGCAAGCTGGGTGGAAAAGACGGTATTTTTCGTCGCCGTGACGTGCGCGCTGCCGTAGATAAGTATGCCTGAAGATGCGGCATCACCCCCGGTATAGATGACGTCACCGACGGTATTCGCGGTCACCGTTCCGGTGGCGCCATACGCGATTTCGATGCCGTTCTGCGCGATATAGGGCGTCGGCCCAACGCCCAGAACAGTGTTGCCCGTCACCGTCATGACAGTGCCCGCGTCATGGCCGGTTATGCCATTCTTCTGGAAAGCTTCGACAACGTTGCCCGTCACCGTCACGTTCGAAGAGCCGGTGTTGTTTTCGGCAAAAATGCCAAGTCCGGTCTGGCAGCCGCCGAGCTGGTTGAATGGCACCAAATATTGGTCACGCACCACGCTTGATTGCACAGCGCCGGAAGAATTCTTGAAATAGATGCCGATCAGGTCATCCGGGCCACATCCGCCTAGTAAGTTGCCTGCGCCCTCCACCGTCACATTGCTGATGCTGACTGTGGCATTATCCACGGCAATCTGCGCCGCTACCGGCGTGCTGCCGTCCAACCTTGTATCGTTGGCAACCAGCCCGCCACTCGGCGGCGTGATGATGGCCCCGGTCGCATTGATTTTGTCAGTCACGCCCTCCAGTTTCATGTTCCTGGTAATCGTAAGTTGTTCCGAATAGGTTCCGGGACAAATGGCGATCGTGCCGTTATTGCCAATAGCGATAATGGCTTCGCTGATAGTCGCCACGTGATTGGCCTTGAGATTGCATGTGCCGACGTAGATTTTGCTCGCGTGCGCAGCGGGCGCCGCCAGCGCGACAAGCGCCGCGGCTGCCAGAGTGACTTTCATGTATTTGACCCCTCCGTGATGTAACGTGAACCTGCGTATTCGGCTGGCCGTTACAAAGCGCCCCGTTTCGACGGGCGTTCTTGACCACAGTCAATATTGTTCCACATCGGCGCCATCAGCGCCAGACGCCACGGGCCCGCTCACGAAACGTTCAACAAATGGCGCGCGCCCTGCAAGAAAGGATCAATGAGGCGCATATGCAACAAAATCGGGCAAGCGAAGGAAGAATGTTCTTTTTTAAAAAAAAGAACCAAAAAACTTTTATCTGTTGGCCCTGCGCCTGCTCCAGGTGTTTAGATTCGCAGCCGCGTCAAAGTAGCAAAGGTTTTTTGCTTCTTTTTTTCAAAAAAGAAACCTTCCTTCCTAATACGACGCAGCCCGAGCACCTACGGCGCGCGGCCGCGATTTACCCGGTCGCGCAGTTCCTTGCCGGCCTTGAAGAACGGCACCGCCTTCTCGTCCACCGGCACTGCCTCGCCGGTGCGCGGATTACGCCCCGTGCGAGCATCTCGGCGCTTTACCGTGAACGCACCGAACCCACGCAGTTCCACCCGCGACCCGCGCGTCAGCGCCGCCGAAATTTCATCGAAGACGGTGGAGACAATCAGCTCCACATCCTGCGCCCGCAAGTGGGGATTAGCGCCAGCAAGCTCGGCGATCAGTTCCGATCTGGTCATTCATTGCTAAGCACGCTCGCGGCGCGCCTGCCCCTTAGTCCCGCGAGGCGAAAGGCTGCCAGACAGACCAGGCGCCGTCAACGCGCAGCGTCTGTTCCGCCGAGGTCACGATGTTGCTCACCGAATCGGCCGTCAGCCGCGCCATCCAGGGCCGGCGGTCCGGCTCGGTCACTTTCAGGTCCGCGGGGACATGCCGCACCGTTTCCAGCCAGTGCAGCGCCTCCGGCTCGCCGCCGAGTTCGTCCACCAGCCCCAGCGGCAAGGCCTGCCGCCCGGTATAAGCGCGGCCATCCGCCAATTGGCGAACCTTCGCCGGGTCCATGTGACGGCCCTCCGCCACCAATTGCACGAACTGGTCGAACAGATCGCCGATCATCGCCTGCAGCACGGCACGTGCTTCCGGCGTCATCGGCTTGTCGAAGCTCGGCTGGCCCTTCAGCGGTCCGGACACCAGCGGATCCGTGCTGACGCCGATCTTGTCGAGCAAGCCGCCGAAATTCGCGGTCTCCAGGATGACGCCGATCGAACCGGTAATGGTGCTGGCGCGGGATACGATGTGCGGCGCCGCCACCGCGATCATGTAGCCGGCGGAGGCCGCCGTGCCGTCCAGCACCGCCACCACCGGTTTCTTCGCCGCCAGAGCCGCCACCGCCTGATGAATGCCCTCGCCGCCGGACACCTGCCCGCCGGGCGTATCCAGATGCAGCAGCACGGCCGCGACGGCGTTATCGTTCGCGAGCTTGTTCAGTTGCTCGATGGTCTTCTGGCCGTCGCCGATCAGGCCGGTAATGCGGAAGCGTTCGATATGCTGCCCGAGCGCACCCCCGCCAAAACGACCGCTGGGTCGCGCGACTAAAATCAAGGCCAGCACAACGGCCACCACCGCCAGCACGCGCCAGAACGCCAGCCGGCGCTTCAGCCTCTGACGATCGATCAGCAGGTCAGCGTCCAGCGACATTTCAGTCGTCAATCGTCGGCCATCGGCCGTCGGAGAAAGTCAATTCCGACGACCGACGACCGACGACCGCATCATGCATCCGTCGATTGCTGATTGCGGCGACGGATCGCCGCACCGAGGATGTCGCCGAGCGAGGCGCCGCTGTCGGAGGAACCGAACTCCGCCATCGCCTGCTTCTCTTCCTCGACTTCGCGGCCCTTGATGGTGAGGCTGAGCTTGCGCGCCGCGCGGTCGATGGCGGTGACCTTGGCGTCCACCTTCTCGCCGACAGCGAACCGGTCCGGCCGCTGGTCGGACTTGTCACGTGCCAGTTCGGCGCGGTGGATGAAGCCGCTCAGCACGTCGTCCACCTTCACTTCAATGCCGTTGGCCTGAACGGCGGTCACGATGCAGGTGACCACCTCGCCCTTGCGCACCTTGTTCAGGCTTTCCGCCGCCGGATCATCGTGCAGCTGCTTGATGCCGAGCGAAATACGTTCCTTCTCCACATCCACGTCCAGCACCTTGGCCTTCACCATGCCGCCCTTTTCATAGGCGGTGATGGCGGTCTCGCCCGGCTGGTCCCAGGAAATGTCGGACATGTGCACCATGCCGTCGATTTCCGGCGCCAAGCCGATGAACAGGCCGAATTCGGTGATGTTGCGCACCTCGCCTTCGACCGTGCTGCCCACCGGATGAAGTTCGGCGAACTCCTCCCACGGATTGCGCTGCACCTGCTTGAGGCCCAGCGAAATCCGCCGCTTGGAGCTGTCCACGTCCAGCACCAGCACGTCCACTTCCTGGCTGGTGGAGACGATCTTGCCTGGATGCACGTTCTTCTTGGTCCAGGACATTTCGGAGACGTGCACCAAGCCCTCGACACCAGGCTCCAGTTCCACAAAGGCGCCGTAATCGGTGATGTTGGTGACGCGGCCGGTATATTTCGCGCCCGGCGGATATTTCGCCGCCACACCGTCCCACGGGTCGGTTTCCAACTGCTTCATGCCGAGACTGATGCGCTGCGTGTCCGAATTGAAGCGGATCACCTGCACGCGCACCGGCTGGCCGATGGTCAGCGCCTCGGCCGGATGGTTGATGCGGCGCCAGGCGATGTCGGTGACGTGCAGCAGCCCATCCACGCCGCCGAGGTCCACGAAGGCGCCGTAATCGGTGATGTTCTTCACCACGCCGTCCAGGATCATGCCTTCCTTCAGGCCCTGGATGAGTTCGCTGCGCTGTTCGGCGCGGGTCTCTTCCAGCACGGCGCGGCGGCTGACCACGATGTTGCCGCGCGCCCGGTCCATTTTCAGGATCTGGAACGGTTGCGGGCTGCCCATCAGGGGGCCGACGTCGCGCACGGGGCGGATATCGAC
>DATJOH010000065.1:0-4198 GCA_035507235.1 Acetobacteraceae bacterium | reverse complement strand
GACATGATCTAAAATTTTGGAGAATCTCCGGTGCCGTTGATCGATGACCGCCTCACGCCCCGGGACGGGCTCAACAACTACGCCATCGCCTTTGCCCGCATGCAGCCCCAGCCGCAAACCCGCGGCGGCGCGGAGTTCGTGTTTGCCATCAGCGACTCGATGCAACCGGTGTGCGAGCTTTCCGTCACCATGGTGGCGCGCGGCCAGGGGCTGGATCAGATGATGGTCGAAGCGCACGACGCGGTGATCGACATATTGCGCCAACTGGTGTTCCGCGCCGACAAATCACGGTCGGGCTATGAGAGATTCATCCGCCCGGCGTCGGTCATGGACTGCGACGAGCTGAACGAAGTGGAGCTGCTGTAACGGGCATTGTGGCCGGCCGGGCCGGCGTGTAAGCCCCGCAGTAATGCTGGCACAGGTCGCGCATATTCTGGTGGCAGCGCTCGGGGCGCTGGCGGGCATCGTGCTGGCCGCGCTTGCCTGGCTGGAGGCAAACCTCGCCGGCGCGATGACGCAGGCCGGCATACCGCGCAACCTGCAGTCGCTGCTGCTGATCATTGTCGCGGTGCTTTTCCTGATCGCGGCGGTGCGGCTGTTCAGCGGCTTCATACGCATCGTGGCGATCGTCGTGCTGCTCGCGATTGCGGTGCATGCGGTGACATACCGAGGGCCGGCGGCGCTGCCGTCGGTCGGGCATCACGGCTGAAACTTTTGGTTGCGCGAAATCATGCAACCGACGCGGCGGCGTTGCGTTAGCGGTGCAGCGTTATAACCGCTTGCATTGGAGTTGATATGAGACGGTTTCTCGTGCCGGTTCTGCTGTTTGCCGTGGCCCTGCCGCTCGGCGGCTGTGTAGTAGCAGGACCTGGGCATCCGGGCTGGTGCTATTACCACCCGCATCGTTGCTGATCAGTTGTCAGTTGCCGGCTTCGGTTGGCAGAGGTTTTGAGAGTAATTTCCTGACTTCGGTGCGGAGGACAGGTAGCACGTCCGCACCGAACCAGGGATTTATGCGTTCCCACGCGCCGGTCCGCCAACTCGGATGCGGCAGCGGAAAATATCGCGGCATATAAGTTCTGTAGTTCCGCACGCGGTCTGTCATGGCACCCGGGCGCAGAACCAACGCTTGCGCGTAGGTACCAACCAGCAACGTCAATCTGATATTCGGCATGGCCGCGAGAATGCGGGCGCGCCAGAGCGGTGCGCATTCGGGCCGCGGCGGCGCATCGCCGCCGCTCGTCAACCGGCCCGGGTAGCATAGGCCCGCGGGCAAGATGGCCACGCGACTCGCGTCGTAAAATTCTTCCTTCGTCAAATCGAGCCAGGCGCGCAGCCGGTCACCACTCTTGTCCCAGAAGCTGATGCCGGCGGCGTGAACTTTCGTCCCCGGCGCCTGGCTGGCGATCAGCAGGCGGGCGGAGCTGGAAATATGCAGCACGGGCCGCGGGCCGAGCGGAAGGTGGCTGGCGCAGACGCGACAGGCACGAATGTCGCGCAGCAGCGTTTCGATGTCCTCAGCCACGCAACAATTCATCCACGAAGAGCGGCACCGTTGCGGTAGCAGGACCATACCGGACGGAACCGAACAGAGGCGAAAGGGCGGAGGGCTCGAGGGTCAGCTCGAAGGTGCGGGCACGGCCGGCCACCGCGTTGATAAATCCCGCGGCGGGATAGACCTGGCCGCTAGTGCCGACGGCGGCAAAGATGCCGCATTCTTCCAAGGCTTCCTCGATCTTCTCCATGTGGAATGGCATTTCGCCGAACCACACGACATTTGGCCGAAGCGCATGGCTGCCGCAGCCGGGGCAAGTGGAATTCGGTTCGATATCGTTGTGCCACGGCACAATGGCGGCGCAGGCCATGCAGGCAGCTTCGTTGAGCGCGCCGTGCATATGCAGCACGGCGTGGCTGCCGGCGGCTTCATGCAGATTATCCACGTTCTGCGTCACGATCAGAACATCGCCCGGATATTCGCGTTCGAGACGCGCCAACGCCAGGTGCGCCGCGTTCGGCCTCAGCGCCGGGTCGCGGAGGGCCGCGCGGCGCGTATTGTAAAACGCCTGCACGCGCGCCGGATCGCGCCGGAACGCCTCCGGAGTGGCCACATCTTCGATACGAACGCGCGCCCAAATTCCATCGGGATCACGAAACGTAGCCAGGCCGCTCTCCCGGCTGATTCCCGCGCCGGTAAGGATGACGATCGACTTCAAACCAACTCCAATGAGAAAAAGTCTTTTGGTTCTTTTCTTCAGAAAAGAACATCTTCCTTTTTCCGTAAGTTTGACGCCGAATCCGACACTCGGCTCATGCTCGCGGCAATCAGGAGAGTGGCGAGGCTGACCCTAAGACGCAATCCCGCATGGTTTGCCTCGGCGGCCGCCGCGATGCTGGCATGCACCTGGATGGGGCCGGAGGGTGCGCCCACGGTATTCCGGCACGTGGTGCTGCCGGTATTTACCGGCGCGGCGCTTTTGCTCTTTGCCATGCGGGCGGCCCAGTTGCGCGCGCGGATGGCGGAATGGCCCCCTGCCCTTTTGGCGCTTGTACTATTCCTTATCCTGGTCGGCGCTGGCGGCGTTGCCAATCATGGCGCGATTTTCGCCGCCATGGCCGGCGATTTCTGGCACGCGTCGCTACTGCTGGCGCCGGACAGACGCCCCGCATTGCCTGCGCTTGCCTACAGTCTGCCACCCTGGCCGGCGCCCTATGTCGCGGTGTGGTATGCCGCGTTCGCCGCCCTGTTCGTCGCCGCCTGGCTGCACTTGACGGATCGCGGCCTGCCGCCGATCGCGCGCTTTGCCGTACTTACCGGATCGATCGCCGCGTATCTGCTCATCATTCCCGGCTACTCGGAAGCGCTGACGTTTCTGGTGGCTCTGCTGTGCTGGCGGGCGGACATGACGGCGGCGGAAAAATGCGTGGCGGCCGCGCTGATGATTGGCGGCCACGAAGTGGCAGCCGGATTTGCGCTCATTTTCCTCGCGATCGAGGCCGCGCCGGCCGACCGGCGGCAGTGGCTGTGCGTCGCGGCGTTTCTCTATGTGTTTTATGCCGCAGGCTACGTTTTGAGTGCGCGCGCCGGCCTGGTCGGTGTCCTTGGCACGGCAATGCAGCCGGCTGCCGGCGTTCAGATGTCCGCGTTCGTGCTTGATTTGCAGCATCCGTTACGGTGCCTGCTTGGTATTACTGCCGCCTATAAACTGCTCTGGCTGCTGCTGCCTTGCGCCTGGCGGGTGGGCGGGCGCGCTCGCCTGCACATGCTTACGGTGTTGGCAGCCTTACCGCTGGTGCTTGTGGCGATCGATACGAGCCGGATCGTGCAGTTCGGCTCACTTTCGATGTTCGCGTGCGCGACCGCCGCGTGGCCTACTCTTGCGGTGCCGCGCCGGCGCATTTTCACGGCTGGCATGCTGCTGCTGCCGAGCATTTGCGCCGGCACGCTGCGAATGCCAGCATGGGGCAAAGGTCTTTACGCCATCTATCTTTTTGTTGCCCAGAAAGCGGGTTTCACGCTCGGCGGCGTGGCATTCTAAGACCAACGTCGAGCCCGAGGTGACCGCCATCTTACAGGCAGTTATATTGACAGGACTAATTTGGTCCTCTATAGACCAGCCTGTCGGTGTCGCGGGCGTGCAACATCGGCAGGCACTGGGCGGCGTTGCCGCTGATGGGACTCCGCCCAGCTGTGAATGCTTCCCCGCGCTCCGTCCCTAACCAGTTCGGAACCGCGCCCGCCTATGCCTCTTAAGGGTAGGCATCTGTGGCGCGTGCCGCACGAAAGGAGCCAATAAATGGCGTCCGTTCTTAATATTGCTCCCGAGGGCAATCTCTCCCGCTACCTGCAGGAGATTCGCAAATTTCCCATGCTGACAGCCGAAGAAGAGCTAGAGCTGTCGAAGCGTTGGCGCGACCACGAGGATTTCGAGGCGGCGCATAAGCTTGTGACCTCGCATCTACGCCTCGTCGCCAAGATCGCCATGGGTTACCGCGGCTATGGGTTGCCGATCGGCGAGGTGATCTCCGAGGGCAACGTCGGCCTGATGCAGGCCGTCAAGCGGTTCGAGCCGGAAAAGGGATTCAAGCTCGCCACCTACGCGATGTGGTGGATCCGCGCCTCGATTCAAGAGTATATCCTTCGTTCGTGGTCGCTGGTGAAGATGGGCACCACCGCCAGCCAGAAGAAGCTGTTTTTCAA
>DATJOH010000064.1:0-3668 GCA_035507235.1 Acetobacteraceae bacterium | reverse complement strand
CAGCCGCAACAGTGGCGGATTTCCGCCGCTCCATTGGCTGCCCCCCGATCATGCTGCACCTGCGTGCCCGGGGTTTTGCCCCTCTTACTTGTTCGACCGTGCAAACGATTCGATTGTTTTCGAACAAGCCCTAACGACCAGAAATCGTCGTGGCCCGCAAAGCTTTGCCACTGATCCGCGAAGCACCCCCGAAGCTGCCAACAGCACCGAAATATCTGCGTTCATCTGCGGCAAAACCATTTTTGGGCGGCACACCGCCCGAGCGGCTCCGAATCCTGCCGCGGGAAATCGGGGCCCGCGGCGAAGCAAGGTTTGCCACAGATGTACGCCGATGAACGCGGATGTCCTTGCAGACGCCCCCATCAAACAGCGCCCAGCCTTTCGCGCACGCCCAGCCGTTGCAGCCGCGGCAGTACTTCCTGCACGAAGAACGGGATTTCTTTCAAATAGTCGACGAACGCCACGGTGCAGCCAGCCAGGCCCGTTGCGCTCATCGCCGCCATCTCGGTTGCGACATCGTCCGGTGAACCGACGAACGGATACGCGCCCGGATAGCCCCCGTCGTAACGCTTCGCCCCACGCCGCGTGAACCTGTTCTCGAGCGGCCGGGCCATGCGCGCCGCGCCATCCGCCACCGTGGTGCCGCGGTTGGCACGGTAGTACGCCTGCCCGTCGGCATCCGCCATTTGCTCGGCGAAATATTCGAAGAAGTCTTCCGCCTCGCGCCGGGTCGGGCGGCACACCACGTGTCCCATGGTGAATACCGGGATCGACCGGCCGTAGCGCCCGGCATGCTCTGCCACGTTCGCCAGCAGGGCCGGCACCTGCTCCAGTTCCGTGACGTTCAGGAACAACGCGTCGGCGGCGCGGGCGGCGAAGTCGCGGCCGCGCGGGGAAAACCCGGCGGACATCACGACCGGCCAGGGACGCTGCAACGACAACGGGTCCGTCTGCAGGTGCTGCAATGTGAAGAACCGGCCGTCCCAGTCGAATTCCGGGCCGCCCTGCAGCAGACGCGACCAGATTTGGAACCACTCCAGCCCGTGGTCGTAGCGCGAATCCTGATCGATGGTGACACCGTGCAGGTCGAACTCGGCCTGGTTCCAGCCGCAGACGATGTTGAGGCCGGCGCGGCCGTGGCTGATGTGGTCGATGGTGGCGATCGCCTTGGCGCCAAAGGCCGGCGTCACCAGCGGCACGTGCACGGTGGAGAAGATGGCGATGCGCCGCGTCAGGGCCGCGAGTGCCGCGCCGTGCGTCAGCGTCTCAAACGACCGGCCGTAGATGTTGGCCTTGCCCTGGTAGCCGCGCCATTTCGCCACCGGCAGGATGAACTCGATCCCGGCATCGTCGGCGATTTTGCTCATCGCGGCGATGTCGTCCCATTCGGCGCGCCAGCGCTCGGGCGCGAGGCTCATGGTCAGCCCGCCGTCGCAATTGGCGGAGAATATGCCGAGCATGAAGCGGTTCGGGCCGAAGATCGGATGGCTGTCGCGGGGATTCATGGAAGCGAGATGTTCCGGGTTTTCCGCTGACCGGTCATGCGGCACAGGACAGCGAAAGGTTCCGACAAAGTCGATTTGGATTTCGCAAGATAGCCCACGGCGGCGCAAGCGTAAAATTCCACCGGTGTTGCCAGCCGGAAAAATCGTCGTGGCGTGTGGCGAAGTGCGGCGCGGTCATGGGCAAACCTTGGCGGGCGAGTCGCGCCTGGGGTGGCCTGGTTAAAGATTCACCACCAAGACACCAAGACGTCACCAGGCGGAATTGTTGTGTGCCGGTCTTCGTGTCTTGGTGTCTTGGTGGTGATTCTTGCGAAATCAGCCCGCGCAACGCCATGAATGCTGCATAGGACCAAACCAGTCCACTTGAGAACAAACCGGTCGCCAGCCAGATTGGCACCCAACTGGTATGATTGAATGCCAGAGCAGCGGCGCCAAAGGAGGAGATAGACAGGGTGACCGCCTGGCCAAACACGGCTGTCAGTTCGCTGGTCAAGGCATTGCCGGCATCAAGCTGAGCCTTCACGCGCTGCTGAGCCTGGCGCAGGACCTCCAACGCCAGTTCCTGGCTGAACGCGTTGCTGTCGACCTCCTCGGCGCTTTCTGGCCCGATCGACATATCTCAAGCCTTATTCCTCCAGCCGCTCGATCTCCGCCCCGCATGCCGCCAGCTTGCGTTCCACCGCCTCATACCCGCGGTCCAGGTGGTAGACGCGGTTCACGATCGTCTCGCCCTTCGCCGCCAGCCCCGCCAGTACCAGCGACACCGACGCCCGCAGGTCCGTCGCCATGACCGGCGCGCCGGACAGCGACGGCACGCCGCGCACGATCGCCGACTGGCCGTGCACATTGATCCGCGCACCCATGCGGTTCAGTTCCGGCACGTGCATGAAGCGGCTTTCGAAAATCGTTTCGGTGACCATGGCCGCGCCCTCGGCCACCGCCATCAGCGCCATGAACTGCGCCTGCATGTCGGTCGCGAACCCGGGATAGGGCTCGGTCATCACATCGGCTCCGTGCAGGCCGTTCATCCGGTGCACGTGGAAGCCGTCGCCATTCTCCTCGATCTCGACGCCCGCCTCGCGCAAGGCACGTACTACCGCGCCGAGATGTTCCGCGCGCGCGCCGCGCAGGAACACCGCGCCGCCGGAGATCGCCGCGGCGCAGGCATAGGTGCCGGTCTCGATGCGATCGGGGATCACGTGATGCTCCGCCGCGCCAAGCGTCGCCACGCCGTCGATGGTCAGCCTGTCCGTGCCGATGCCCTGGACGCGCGCGCCCATCTTTACCAGGCATGCGGCCAGATCGCCGATCTCCGGCTCGCGCGCGGCATTGGCCAGCACCGTGCGGCCTTCCGCCAAGGTTGCCGCCATCAGCAGGTTCTCGGTCGCGCCCACCGATACGAACGGGAACAGAAAAGTGGTGCCGCGCAGGCGGCCGGGGACGCGGGCCTGGATGTAGCCGCCCTCGAGCAGAATCTGCGCCCCCATTTGCTCCAGGCCCTTCAGGTGCAGGTCGATCGGCCGGGCGCCGATGGCGCAGCCGCCGGGCAGCGACACGCGCGCCTCGCCCACGCGCGCGAGCAGCGGCCCCAGCACCAGGAAGGACGCGCGCATCTTGCGCACGATGTCATACGGCGCTTCGGTATTGGTAATGGCGCCGCCGAGCGACAGCGTGCGGCCGTCGTTGCCGACCGGCTCCACCGCGATGCCGTGCTGCGCCAGCAGCAGCGACATGGTGGTGATGTCGTCCAGCTTCGGCACGTTGGCCAGCACCAGGCGCTGATCCGTCAGCAGTCCCGCCGCCATCAGCGGCAGCGCGGCGTTCTTCGCGCCACCGATCTGGATTTCGCCGGACAGCGGACGGCCGCCACGGATGCGGATGCGATCGAGTGCCATTCAGGGTCTCCGAGGCGGGAGGTGCATTAGAGTTTCGGCAGCGCCACGCCGCGCTGGCGCATGTATTTGCCGGCCTTGTCGGCATAACTGGTTTCGCAGGGTTCGTTTCCCTGCAAGAACAGGAACTGGCAGATGCCTTCGTGCGCGTGGATTTTGGCGGGCAGCGGCGTGGTGTTGGAGATTTCGATCGTCACCTGGCCTTCCCATTCCGGCTCCAGCGGCGTCACGTTCACGATGATGCCGCAGCGCGCATAGGTGGACTTGCCCA
>DATJOH010000063.1:0-2099 GCA_035507235.1 Acetobacteraceae bacterium | reverse complement strand
CATCTAGGCGCGTGAGGTAGATGGCGTGCACGCCCTTGTTTGCGGCGAGGTCCGTGGTGCGCACGTCGTAGACGATTTGCGTGGCGTCGGGGGAGAGGTGTGGATCGGAAACGCGCGGCAGGGTGAGGAGGTCCTGCGCGGTGAGGGGGCGGGCGTGGGCGGTGGTGGCGAGAAGGCACGCGATCAGGCAGCTTCGAACGAACATGTTTGCTCCGGGGTGTTGCCTCCGGCGGCCAGGGGGCTTTGCCCCCTGGACCCCCACTGGGGCCTTAGGCCCCAGACCCCATTCATTTGTCAAAGGACGCGGGAGGGCGCTATGGCGGCCATATGTCGGCATCCGAACGAGAGAAAATGACCCCAAGGCCGTCACGTGTGAGACATATCGACGATCTGCTGGGGCTGGCGTTGATAGTCACGTCGCTCGTTACCGTCGCGTACTGGGTAAATTATTTTACCGGCGGCGATGTCGCCGTGGTGCGGGCGCGCTGGTACCTTGCTTATGAGAGCAGCTTTCCGGCCGCGGATTGCTGGCTGGCGGCGTGCAGCCTGCTGGCGGGCGCGGCATTGTTGCGCGGGTGGGCCTGCGCCGGCGCAGCGATGCTGCTGGCGGGGAGCGCGCTGATCTATCTCGCGGCGCTGGATATTACGTTTGATATTAAAAACGATCTCTATCCGCTGGCGGCGCGGGCCAATGCCATGAGATTTGAAATCGTGATAAATGCGTGGTCACTGACATTCGGCGTGCTGGCGATCGTCGCGGGATGGCGGCGGACCCAGGTCAGCGCGGGTCGTGATCGATGATGGGGCCGCGCCCGCCCGGGCCGCGGCGCAGGTCGCGGAAGAAAGTGTACCAGAAATAGATCAGAGCGATCGGCACGCCGATGTCATAGAGGGCATCGAGGCCCGGGATCGGCTCGATCGGCACGGCCAGCAGGCCGGCGCCGAAGGTGGCGCCCATGCGGTAGCTGAGGGCGGTGAGGATGCGCTTGAGCGGGTTGCCCTGCGGCAGGCGCGAAATGGCGAAGACAAGTCCGACCAGCAGGACGAACATCACCACGACAAAGATCAGCAAATCGCGGACAATTTCAGCGAACGCTTCCATGCGACAAGCATAGGAGCGGGGCAAGGGATAGCAAGGGGTTCTTCAGAGGCGGACGGGCAGCAGGAAGAAGTGTTCTTTTTTGAAAAAAAGAACCAAAAAACTTTTGCTCTTGGCTTCCGCGGGCGAGCCTCTATGCGTGCAGCCGACGGCGGCTAAACAGACAAAAGTTTTTTGTTTCTTTTTTTCAAAAAAGAAATACTTCCCTTTCTGACTAGGTTGCCAATTTCCGCGGCGGCTCCCGTTACCCCACGCCGCGCACCACCGGAATATCAAGATCGCGAATCTTCTTCCGCAACGTATTACGGTTAAGACCCAGAATAGCCGCCGCCTTGATCTGATTGCCGCGCGTTGCCGACAGCGTCATGCGGATTAATGGGCGTTCCACTTCCGCAAGCACCTGGTCGTAGATATCGCGTGTCGGCATGCCGTCCGTGCTGCCGGCGAGGAGCGAGCGCAGGTGGCGTTCCACGGCGTTGGAGAGGCCCTCGCCGTTCGGCGCGTCGGCATCGCCTTCGGCTGCAGTTACCGGCGCGGGATCGGCGAGTTCGGCGCGCACGATGTCGGCGTCGATCACTTCCTGCGGTGTCAAAGCCGCCAGGCGGCGCATGACGTTTTCCAGTTCGCGCACGTTGCCGGGCCAGCGATAGGCGCGCAGCGCGTCGATCGCCCCCTGGTCGAGGGTTTTGTAAGGCAGGCCGGATTCGCGGGCGCGATCGAGGAAATGGCGGGCGAGCGGGCCGATATCCTCGGTGCGTTCGCGCAATGGGGGCAGGCGGATCGGCACGACGTTGAGGCGGTAGAACAGATCCTCGCGGAACAGGCCGGCGCGGATGGATTGGCGGAGGTCGCGGTGGGTGGCGGCGACGATGCGGACATTAGCGCGGATCGGCTGGCGTCCGCCGACGGAGGTGAATTCGCCTTCCTGCAGCACGCGCAGCAGGCGGGTTTGCGCTTCCGGCGGCATGTCGCCGATTTCGTCGAGAAACAGGGTGCCGCC
>DATJOH010000062.1:0-4233 GCA_035507235.1 Acetobacteraceae bacterium | reverse complement strand
ATCCTGAATGATGTGGTGGCTCTGCTCCTCCTGGAAGCCGCCGACAATGAAGCGCAGCCGGTCATCGTTCGGGGACGCCAGGCGAAGCTCGTTGCTCTCCTTGGTGAAATTGTCGTCGCCGACGATTTCCTGCGCCGGATTTTTCAGCGGCTGGCCGTTATTGCCTGTCCAATAGGCGCCAGACCCGTAGATTGCGTCGTAGAAGACGGAATAATCCGTGTAATCGGAATAGGTCTTTTCGTTGCGCTTGAATCCACCACCGGCATAGGTGAGCGTATAGCCGCCGATATTGCCTGTGACGGTCAGGCCGGCCTGGAACCAGCGATCATGATCGGAGTCCGGCTGGAACCGCTCCACCTTGAGATCACCGACGCTCGGTTCGAAGCCAAACACACCGGTATTGCGCATATCCTGCGCGATGCCTTGCAGCGTGGCGCTCCAGTCGTCGTTCAGATCCACCTTGAGCGCAGCGCGGCCGCCGAACGTATCGACCGGATTGAAATCGTTCTTCGCAACCGAGGCATTGTTGATCACGCCGCCGGAGCTTGGAAATGTGCGGGTGGACGGCACATTGTCGATATAGCCGGAATCGTGCTCGTCGAACGCGACCAGCCGAACGGCAACCTGGTCGGTGATCGGAATGTTGACAAAACCTTCGGCCGTGCCGCCAAGGCCACCGTGATCGACGACATCGCCGGTCAGGTCGTAGCCGGCCGAGAATTTGCCGATCACCGGTTGATTTGTAATGAAGCGCACCGTGCCCGCTTCCGAGCTTGCGCCATACAACGTGCCCTGGGGACCCGGCAGCACTTCCACGCGCGCCATGTCATACAGATGTACGTCCAGCGTGCCGCCGATCGTCGTGGTCGGCATTTCGTCGAGATAGGACCCAACGGTCGGCAGCGGGCCGGAATGGTTCGCGTTGCCGCCATCCACGACGCCACGCAGGTAGATCGTCGTCTCATTTGGCGCGAGCGTCTGGTAACTCAGGCTCGGGACGTATTTCGCGTAGTCCTGGAACTCCGTGACATGCAGTTGCTGCAGCGTTTTGGTATCCAGAACCTGGATGCTTTGTGGCACTTTCTGCAGCTTTTCCGACCGCTTGGAGGCGGTGACGACAATTTCCTCAATGCCCTTGTTGGCGGCCTGCTGCGCCGCGGCCTGCCCAAGGCCTTGCGCCACTGTCATCGCGAGCACGCTCGCGCCAATCCATCTTACCCGCACTTTTGCTCACCCCCCGGTGACAAGGCTCCGCGGCCCCGCGCAACCTTTCCGCGAATTTAGAGTCACGGCAAGCACGGAGCGCAGATCTGGCCTGCACGTCGTTCAGTGAAGCAAAGGGTGTGCCGAAACTGCATCGGTGTGGCGTAGCGGTTGCCGCGCGCGCGGCATTCCGCGAGGAAGGCCGCTGATGCACGCAGTCGAGCGCCTGACCCTCACCGATTTCCGCTCCTACACCGCGCTCACCTGGCGGCCGGAAGCGCGCATTTCGGTCATTACCGGCGCCAACGGCTCGGGTAAAACCAACCTTCTGGAAGCCGTTAGCCTGCTGGCGCCCGGCCGCGGGCTGCGCGGCGCGCGCATCGCGGACCTGGCGCGCCATGGCGGCAGCGGCCGGTGGGCGGTCGCCGCACGGCTGCACGACGCGGACGGGGTGTTCGATCTCGGCACCGGCACGCTCGGCGATGGACCGGCCGAGCGCCGGCAATTCCGGCTCGATGGCGCGGAGCCCAGAAATCAGGCGGAAATTGCCGCCCGTTTCGCCGCCGTCTGGCTGACGCCGCAAATGGACGGGCTGTTCCAGGAAGGCGCCTCCGGCCGCCGCCGCTTTCTGGACCGGCTGGTTTGGGCGCTGGAGCCCGCCCATGCGCGCGAGGCGGCCGCGCACGAAACCGCGGTCGCCAGCCGCAACAAGCTGCTCGCGGCGCGCGGCGATCCGGCCTGGCTCGCGGGGCTGGAGGAAAGCATCGCGCGGCACGCCGTGGCGTTGGCCGCGTCCCGCCGCGCCTTCATCGCCCAATTGAACGCGGCGTCGCTGCCGGGCGGGGCTTTCCCACAGGCGGCGCTGGGACTTGCCGATCCGATTGCCGACCGGCTCGGCGAGGAGCCCGCGCTGGCGGTGGAAGCCTGGCTACGAGGCCAGCTCGCAGAGCGGCGGGTGGCCGACGCCGCGGCCGGCGCCACCAGCATCGGCGCGCATCGCGCTGACCTGACGATCGCGGATGCGGCGACCGGCCTGCCGGCGGCGCGGGCCAGCACCGGCCAGCAGAAGGCGCTGCTGCTGGGCATCATACTGGCGCATGCGGCCTTGATCGCGGCGGCCCGCGGGACGTCGCCAGTGCTGCTGCTGGACGAGCCGGCGGTGCATTTGGACACGACACGGCGGGAGGCGCTGTTTGGCGCCCTCGTTGCATTGCCGGGGCCGGTTTTCGTTACTGGCACGGATGCGGATATCTTTGTGGCGTTACGGCGGGACGCGCGATTTTGGCAGGCGGGCGCTGGGGAGTTGCGCGGCGGCCGGTAGGATAGCAGTTCTTTTTTGAAAAAAAGAAAACTTTTTTCTGTTTCGGGCGGCGCCGGCTGGACCCGCGTGGCTTCAATCGGGCGCCAGGAGCAAAAGTTCTTTGCTTCTTTCTTTCAAGAAAGAAGCCTTATTTTTATTCCGTACACGCGGTCTCGCCTTCACATGGTTGCAAGAATCGTTCGTAATCGTTGAAGGGCCGCCGCCGGTGCCGCTACAAATCTTGATCGTGAACCGTGTCGGCGCGGATGGGCCAGGCGGTTGAACGGTCGCGCGCCCTTGTTTAACGAGGCGACGGCCTCACGGCTGCCGGGTTAGCACAGTGGTAGTGCAGCGGTTTTGTAAACCGAAGGTCGGGGGTTCAAATCCCTCACCCGGCACCAGTGAAATCAATGGCTTATGCCGGATTTCAATTCGATATGCGAGCGTCGCCAAGTCCGGCGCACTTTTCGTGGACGCTTTCGCGCCGTCGATGTGACGCCCGATTGCGCTTCGGGGCGCCGAATTCTGTGGATAACCAATCCCGCCGCCTTGTTCCTTCTTCGTTCACGGTGCAGCGTGGGGCCATGCGACAGACCAGCAATCAAGAACCTGTGCCACTCGACGAGGTCGCCGCGGTTTTGGCGGATGCCGCGTTGCGGATCGGTGGTGGGCCGGCCGCGCTCATCACGGCCGGCGCGCAGCAGCTTGTCGCCGCTCTCGATGCCGCCGGCTTGCGCGTTGTGCGCGCGGCGCCGCCCGGGCCGCAACTCACCTTATGACTGGCACGCTGGCGGATGTGCCCGCTTACGGGCCGAAGCGCCGGGAAAGGTTGCTGCGGTTGCCGATCGGCGAGTTGGGCGGCTGGCACATGGTGGCGGTGTGCGGCACCTGCCGGCAGGAGCGCATTGTGCACATCTCCGATTTGGTGCTGCGATATGGGCCAGGCCCAACGCTTGCACAGATCGCGCCGCGGCTCCGCTGCGCCCACCAGCAATGCCGTCAGCCGGCGATAAAGCTGCGGCTGAGAAACAGGTTTCCCGTGCATCCCGGCCCGGCGCTGATAGATGTCGTTCTGATAGACAGACGACCGGCGCCGCGGTGAGCGCAGCTGAGAGGGGCGATCCAAAATAAATCTTTCGGCCGGGAATAGTTGCTGTTCCTATCCGTCTCGTTGGTGCCGCGGGATTGCGCCGCTTGGACAAAGGGTGGGGGATTACATGCTGAAGACACACACGATGCTTTGCCTTGCGGCGCTGCTTCTCACGGCGCCGCAGGCGCGTGCCGCGAAAGCGCTGTCCGTCGATTTTACGATTAGCCATACCCAGGGCTTCAATGGCGTGGATGCCGCTTCGTTAACTCTATCGCACGGCAAACTGAGTGGCACGATAAGCGTCATCAGCCCCGGCGCCACCTATCCCTGCACCGTAAATCCCGGCAGCACTGACATCCACAACACGTTGGACTTGTCCTGCACGATCGGGCCCGAGGAAATCGTGACCCTGTCCGGAAAACTCAATATCCGGACCGGCGCCGGAAAGGGCAAGTTCACTGAATCTTTCTTCAAAGAGACGGGAACATATAAAGCTGCCATGACCGGGTTGCTGCCGATCGCGCGGCACTTTCGATGATGCGGTAGCGCGGGGCGCCTTTTATCTGAGCGGTCGTCCCACGCGCCGGCGGTGGACGGCCTAGCGGGCACTTGTTTGCGCGTCCGGAATCACGGCATCCGT
>DATJOH010000061.1:0-4284 GCA_035507235.1 Acetobacteraceae bacterium | reverse complement strand
GATGGCGACAAGTCGCTGCCGGCTTCGCAGATTACGGCGTCGGAACAATTACTCTGGTTTGTGGATGCGGAGGCGGGGAAGGAAGTTTAAGAAGTTCTTTTTTTGAAAAAAAAGAACCAAAAAAACTTTTGTCCGTTGCCGGCAGCATCCGAGCTCGCCGATTGAGACGGGCTGCCGGACGCAACTGATAAAAGTCTTTTGCTTCTTTTCTTCAGAAAAGAAGTCCTTTCTTGCCTGCTCTCCCTTTCGCCCTGCCCGGGCACTACCAAAAAAGAACTGCTTCCTTACGCAATATCCCGCCAATTCCGCCCATCGCGATGCACCAGCTTCATCGCCCCGTCCGGCCCGCGCCCCCCGGAATCATAATATTCCATCGGCGTTCCCCGCTCGGCCCAGCCATCGATGATCGGATCGATCCACCGCCAGGCCGCGTCCACCTCGTCCCGCCGCATGAACAATGTCTGATCGCCCCGCACCACGTCCAGCACCAGACGCTCATACGCGTCCGGCAATCCGCCATCCCCTAAGCCCAGATCGGCGGAAAAACTCAAATCCAGCATCGCCTGGCGCAGCCGCATGCCGCCCGGCCCTGGATCCTTGATGGTGATTTGTTGCTGCACCGCCTCGTTCGGCTGCAGCCGGAAGCGCAGCACGTTGGACGGCGCGGGCCCCGCCGAAGGCGCGAACACGTGGAACGATGCCGGCCGGAACACCAGCGCGATTTCGCTCAGCCGCGCCCGCAGGCGTTTTCCCGTGCGCAGGTAGAACGGCACGCCGGACCACCGCCCGTTCAGCACTTCCGCGTGCAGCGCCACGAAGGTTTCCGCCTGCGCCTCGTCGCCCACCTCTTCCGCGTAGCCCGGTACGCCACCGTGGCGGCGATATTGGCCGCGCACGGAATAGGCACCCACATCCGCCGCCGTAATCGGCTTCAGCGCCCGCAGCACCTTCAGCTTTTCGTCGCGCACCGACGTCGCCTCGAACGCCACCGGCGGTTCCATGGCGGTGAGGCAGAGCAACTGCATGACATGATTCTGCATCATGTCGCGCATGGCGCCGACCGTATCGTAGTAAGCGCCGCGGCCTTCCACGCCGATGGTTTCCGCCACCGTGATTTCCACGTGATCGATATGATGCGCGTTCCATAGCGGCTCGAAGATTTCGTTGGAGAACCGCAATGCCATCAAATTTTGCACCGTCTCCTTGCCCAGGTAATGATCGATGCGGTAAATGCAGTCCTCGCAGAACACCGCGCCGATGGCATCTCCCAGTTTCGCGGCGCTGGCGCGATCATGGCCGAATGGCTTTTCCACCACCACGCGACTGCCGTCCGTCACCAGCTTCGCCTTCGCGAGGTCGCGACAGGCCGGTTCAAACTGGTCCGGCGCCACCGCCAGGTAGAACACCCGTATGGCGCGCGGCCCGTCATTCAGCGCCTGCCCCATCGCATCGAGGCCGGTGCCCTTGTTGAAATCCACCGGCCGGTAATCCAGCCGCTGCAGGAACCGCTCCACGCAGGGCGCCTCAAGTTCGTCTTCGGGAACGAACTCGCGCAGCGCCTCCTCGGCGTAGGCGCGGTATTCATCGGTGCTGAGTTGCCGCCGCGCCGCGCCGAATATTCGGGCTTCCGGCGGCAATTGCCTGGCGCGATCGCGCCGGAACAGCGCCGGCAGCAATTTGCGCCGCGCCAGGTCGCCAGTGCCGCCAAAAATCACCAGGTCGAACGGGGAAACCGGAATGGTTCTTGTTGTCATGCCACACCTGCCATGAGCATCCGTACTCCGTCCGCCAGTGGTCGCCACCCAAGGCGGCACCGGCTCCGGTGCCGCCGCGCCACACCTATACCGCCAAGCGCGCCCGCCCAACCCCGGACAATCCTGTCAGTCTTTCGTCAGACAACAGCCAGAGGCATACCGGCAACCTACACGTCACCGGACCTGCTTGCATGCGCGCGACGATCCAGGCTCTGCCACTTGCCGCCCTCGCCGCAGCGGCGACCGCTGGCTGCCTGGCTGCGACCGACGCCCACGCCCAGACTGTCCCGGCCGAGACGGTTCCCGCCCTTGAACAGATCGTGGTGACCGCCACGCGCGTCCCGGAACCGGTCGATCAGGTCCCTGCCGATATTTCCGTGGTGTCCGGCACTGAGCTGCAGGCGCGCGACGCCTGGGACATGTCGACGGCGCTCGCCCTGGTGCCGGGCGTCGAGGCCCCGCCAGGCGGCGACGCCGGGCCATCGAGTTCGGTACCTTCATTCTGGGGCCTGCACGAATTCGATGCGTTTCTGCTGGTTGTCGATCAGGTGCCCTGGGGCGGCGCGTTCAATCCGGCGATTTCGACGCTCGATCTGAACGACGTGGAACGCGTCGAAATCCTCAAGGGTGCCGCGCCGGTCCTGTACGGGGCAACGTCCTTCGTGGGGGCCATGCAGGTCCTGCATTATCCCGCCGGCCAGGCCGCCAACGAGGCCGACATTTCCTATGGCAGCTATAATTCGGCGCGGGGCCAGCTATCGGTGGCGCTTCCCGGAACGAGCGATTTCCGCCAATCCGTCGCGCTCGACGGCCAGAGCCTAGGCTTTGCCGACAGGCGCGAGGCCGTGAGCGACGGCCAGTTCCTCTATCGCGCCGCGCTCGATGCCGGCGGCGGTACGTTCGGCCTCGACACCAGCGTGACGGTCAATCGCGACGTGCCCCCCAGCCCCGTTGTCAACACCGGCACGGGATTGACCAGCCTCACGCCCCTCAATGCCAATTTCAATCCGGCCAACGCCCGCATCGACGAAAACAAGTATCAATTGGCCCTGACCTATGCGCGCGACACCGATTGGGGCAAGTGGGACACGATCGTCTCCGGCGCACATTCCGACATTGTCGACATCCGCGCCTTCCTGCACCCGGATCTGAGCGGCGCCGCCGACTCGCAGGATCAGCACCGCCTGATCGACGACGATTATTTCGACACGCATCTCACCAATCACCCGTTCGGCGGCGCGACGCTCGTGCTGGGCGGTGACCTGCTTTATGGCCTCGGCCGCCAATTCGGCCAGAACGGCAATAGCGGCTACACGGTGCCGCTGAATGGCTCCGTGCTGCCGCCACCGACCACCGAGATTCCGGTCAACGAAATAGATACGATCGACGATCAGCGCCTGTTTGCCGGCCAATACGCCCAACTCGATTGGAAGCCGGACAAAAGTTGGGACCTCACCGGCGGGTTGCGCGTGAATGAGACCTACGAGCACCAATATTCGACCGATTTCACCACCCCGCCGCCGGCCTTCGTGGCGGAAAGCTCGAACCGGACCGTCATTCGGCCTTCCGAGACCGCCGGCGTCAGCTATCGCATCTGGTCGCGCGGGCGCGACGAGATTGTGCTATACGCTGATTATCGCAACGATTTCAAACCCGCGGCGATCGATTTCGGCCCGGATTACCAGCCGGCGGTCCTACTGCCGGAGACGGCGCAAAGCTATGAGGTCGGGCTGAAGGGTGCCGCGGCCGGCGGGCGCCTGGTTTACCAGGGCGAGTTTTTCCTGCAGAATTTCCAGAACCTTGTTGTCGCGACGAATACCGGGTTTCTCACCAATGCGGCGCAATCGCGCCTCAAGGGCGCCGAATTCGAGGCGCGGCTTCACCTGGCCGCGGACCTCGATCTTGCCGCTACCTTCGCCTATCATGACGACCGCTACGTGCAATATGAATTCTTCGACGGCACCAGCTACGTAAACGTCGCCGGGCATGAATTGCCCCTTTCGCCGCACATCCTGGCGTCGGGCGGTGTTCTCTACACCCCGCCGCAGGGCTTCGATGCGACTTTTGTTGTCAATTACGTCGGAAGACGTTTCTTGGACGAGCAGAACATGGCGCCGGTGGGCGGCTACGCGGCGCTTGCCGCGACCCTTGGCTACAAACTCGGCCGCTATGCGCTGCAGTTCGAAGGCACCAATCTGACCAATCAGCGGCCACCCGTCTCGGCCAGCGAATTCGGAACGTCGTCATTCTATCTGCTGCCGGCTCGGACCTTGTGGGTGAAGCTGGCGTATTCGTTCTAGCCGCGTGGCTTCGCGACAATGGGCCGGGATTTCCGCCGCGCGTGCCTTGCGGGCCGGCTCGTTCGCCGTCTTGAAAAGACTGAAAGACATTTTCATCAGACAGTCGCGGACCGACATCAAGCTCCGCGGATCCTACCAGGCCAAGCGGCCGTTCCGGTCAAACCTGCCGCCGTTGGCCGAACTGGCGATGGCTTATGTCCAAGGCAGCCTCGAACAGGCCGTAACATTCG
>DATJOH010000060.1:0-6900 GCA_035507235.1 Acetobacteraceae bacterium | reverse complement strand
ACCAGCATGGTCACGGGATCGATGCCCATGGTGCGTATGGCCGCGACTTCGTCGTTCACCACCATGGTGCCGAGTTCGGCGGCAAAGGCGGAGCCGGTGCGGCCGGACAGGATCACCGCCGCCAGCAGCGGCCCGAGTTCGCGGAGCAGGCTGATAGTGACGAGGTTCACCACATAGATTTCGGCGCCGAACCGGCGCAGCGGAATGCTGGACTGGAAGGCCAGGATCAGGCCCATCAGAAAGCCGAGCAGCAGCACCAGCGGAATGGCGCGCACGCCGGCATCGTCCGCGAAGGCGAGAAAGTCGCGGAATGGAATCATGCGCCGCCGCGCAGGCGCTCGTATGGCGGCCACGACGACCTCGCCCAGGAAAGCGAGCCCATCCACCGCGGCCCGCGCGGCTTGACGCAGCGGATCGCCGCCACCGCGATCCGGTGGTGCCGCGCTGATGGCGCGCGCGGTGCACACCCTGGCGAGCAAAGCGGTGATTTCCGTGTTCGCGCCGAGCAATGTGGCGCCCCCGGCCGCGGACTGCGCCTCGGCGAGCAGCGTGGCGCCGGCAGTGTCGCACAGGCTTACGCCGCCAAGATCGATGATAATCGGACCGCCCGCGCTCCGCGCCGCCGCGAGGGTTTCGTCCCACAGCGATGCCGCGGCGGTAAGATCCAGTGGGCCGGCGAAGCGCAGCGTTGCGTGGCCGGCATCGCGGCCGGTTTGTAGTGTGGTCTTGGGCGCGACCGCATCCATTACCTGCCGCGCGGCCGCAGCAAAACCGTGAGGGCGGCGATGCTTGCGGCGGCCAGCAGGAGCGACGCCGGTGCGACCCACGCGTCGGCCAGATCCAGATGCGGTGCCAGCACATCCCGCACCGAGCCATGCGCCAGGGCGGTCACGAAGGAAGCCGCCAAAGCCGCCAGCAACGGCCAGGCTAGGGGCAGGAATACCGCATGCAGCCAGGCCTGCACCGGTCGGGCGCCGGCAGCGCGGGCGGCCAGAACCAGCCGCACGGGAATACGCCCCAGGCCCACGGCCAGGATGAGCGCCGCCAGCGCGGCCGCGCGGGCGACGGAGGCGAGGAAGGCCAGCATCGTATCGGAGCGCAGCGGCGCGAGGGCATGCAGCGACGGCAGGATGGGTACCGGCATCAGGAGCACCAGCACGCAGCACCCGAGGGCGGTCAGCCGCGCCGCGCTGTTCGCCTGCCAGAGTGCCAGCGCCAGGGTGAACCCCACCGGCACGCCGATCACGGCCACCGCCGCCGCCGCGGCAAGCCCGTGATGCAGGGCCGGCGCCAGGTGGGGATCGGCGAGCGACGCGGCCACCCCGCGGCCGCCCGCGAAGAGCGCCGTCAGCAGCGGCAGCAGCGCGGCAAGCAGCACCAGCAGCGTGATGGGTATCAGCAGCACCCGCGACATGCGCCCTTCGGAGGTTTGTCCGGGCGGATTAATCGCGGCGTTTGCGGAACGCGTCCAGGCTTACGACCTGCGGTGTGGTGGGGTCGGCCGGCGGCGCCTCAGGCGCCGGCGCCGGTTCGGGCGCCGGGGGCGCCGCGGCCTGTTCCACCTTGAAGCGCAGGCCGTATTGGATGGAGGGATCGACGAAGGCGGACACCGCTTCCAGGGGCACGCTGAGCGTGGCGGAAACGCCGCCGAACGAAAGTGTAACGCCGAACCGTCGCGCCGCCTTGTCTACCGTCAGATCGCGGAACTGATGCTGCAGGACGATGGTCATTTCCTGCGGGTATTTCTGCAGCAGCCGCGCCGGCAATTGCACACCCGGGAAATCGGTACGGAACGTGACATAGAAATGATGTGCGCCCGGAAGCCCGTTGTCGGCGGCATATTGCAACGCCTGCAGCACCACCCAGCGAAGGCTCTCCTCCATCCAGGTATCGTACGGCAATTGGCTATCGGGGGGCGGGCCGGACTCGTCTTCCATCGCGTTATCCTTGGCCCCGCATCCTTAGCGCCCCTCGCCACGATGGCAACAGCCGGCGGCAAGCCAGGCACTGCACCATAGTGACACGCGCTAGCTGAGGGAGTGCGGGTCGCATTTCTTAAGCGCCGCTAGGCTCAACGTAAGTGGGGGGCATTCTGTTGCCCGGGGCCCCCCTAACCGCGCTTGTCGCTTATGCAGCGATAGCGAGCGCCTCGAAGTTATCGTTGGCACTTGTGAGTTGACCCGATAACGGCGGTATCATGCCGGGCAAAAGATAGGTCTTTACCACGCGTGTCGAGCCTGTTTCGCCCCCCTATGGTGGAGGCGCCGGGCACTGCCCCCGGGTCCACAACGCTTATTCCACGTACCGTTTATCGCCATAGTCAGCCGAAGCTGGCGGAGTGGATATAGGCCGGACTCGGCCCCAGTGCTAGGGGGGCGGCATGCCCCTCACCTCCGAGCAATCCGCTGACATCGCGGCGCAGCGCGACGCCGCCCACACCACCCGCCGCGCCACCGTGCCGGCGCTGGAAGAATTGCTGTTTCAGGCCATCCCGCTGCTGGATCACGGCTTCATCCGTCTCATCGACTACATGGGCGACGACGGCGCCATCGTGCAGGCGGCGCGTGTTTCCTACGGCCGCGGCACGAAGCGGGTTTCCGAGGATGCCGGGCTGATACGCTATCTGATGCGGCACCGGCATTCCACGCCGTTCGAAATGTGCGAAATAAAGTTTCACGTGAAGCTGCCGATTTTTGTCGCGCGACAATGGATCCGCCATCGCATGGCGAACGTGAACGAATATTCAGCGCGTTATTCTGTGCTCGACCGGGAATTTTATGTGCCGGCGCCGGCGCAGCTTGCCGCGCAGAGTGCCGCGAACCGGCAGGGGCGCGGCGAAATTCTTGCCGGCGAGGAAGCCGCGGACGTATTGGCGTTGCTGCGGGACGATGCGACACGCTGCTACGATCATTACGTGCACATGTTGAACGAAACCGAGCAGGGCGAGACGCTGGACGCGCATCGCCAGGGTCTCGCCCGTGAACTCGCGCGGATGAATCTGACGCTCAACACCTACACGCAATGGTATTGGAAAACCGATCTTCATAATTTGCTGCATTTTTGTTCGCTGCGGGCCGACGCGCACGCGCAGTACGAAATCCGTGTTTACGCGGAAGCGATCCTGAACGTGGTGCGGGCCTGGGTGCCGGCAACCGCCGCCGCCTTCGCGGATTATCGGCTGGGTGCCGCGACCTTGTCCGCCGGCATGTTGAACGTGGTACGGCGCATGCTCGCCGGTGAACAGGTGACGCGGGAAGCCAGTGGCCTTTCGGCGCGGGAGTGGCAGGAGATGATGGCGGTTCTTACCCCGTGACGGCAGCATCGATGGCCTGGCCGGTCGCCACTGGCGCGGCCGAGCGGGTTGGTACGCACCAGCCCAGGATTGCCGAAGGCAAGCTGCCGCATGTCACGCTCGCCTTCTGGATTATGAAAATCAGTGCGACGACGCTCGGCGAGACCGGCGGCGACCTGTTCTCGATGACATTGCACATCGGCTACGTTTTCAGTTCGCTGCTTTTCATTGCGCTGCTGGCGGCGGCACTTACGGCCCAGCTGAAGGTGCGGCGGCAATATCCTGCCCTGTTCTGGTCGGTTATCCTGCTCACTAGCACCGCCGGCACCACCATGTCGGACATGCTCGATCGGACCTTAAAACTTGGCTATCCGCGCGGTGCGGCCCTGCTGCTGCTATTGCTCGGCGCGGTTTTTGTCACCTGGCGCCTTAGCGGCGAGCCGTTCGCCGTCAACCGCGTCCGCACGCGGCGCGCGGAAATCCTGTTCTGGACAGCCATATTGTTTTCCAACACGCTTGGCACAGCGCTCGGCGATTTTCTCGCCGACAGTTCCGGCCTCGGTTTCGGCGGCGGCGCGTTGCTGATCGGCTCCGTCATGATCGTGCTGGCATTCGCCTATTTCCTCACCGGCATTTCGCGTACGTCCTTGTTCTGGGCAGCGTTCGTGCTGACCCGCCCGCTTGGCGCGACGCTTGGCGACGTGCTGACGAAGCCGCCCTCGCTGGGCGGTCTCGGGTTCGGCACCGTGGGCGCTTCGCTCGTGCTCTGCGCCGTGCTCGCGGCGTTCGTTCTGCACGCATCGCTTCGCTCAGAGGGGCATGAGAACCTGGCATGAGCCGGGTGGCAAGGTCGCAACCCGAGGCGTTCGTCGCCCTGCTGCGCGGCGTGAATGTCGGGCGCAATATGGTTCGCATGGCGGATCTCAGGGCGATGGTCGAGGAATTGGGATTCGCCGACGTGCGCACGGTTCTGAACAGCGGCAATGTACTGTTTTCCGCGCCCCGCGCTGACGCCGCAAAGGCGGCGACGGCGATCGAGGCGGGGATCGTGCGCCTCGGCGCCAAATCGCGCGTGTTCGTGCTTGCCGTGGCGGATCTGCGCCGCATGCTGGCCGCCAATCCGCTCGCTGATATCGCCACCGATCCAAGCAGGCTCCTGATCGCGGTATTTGCGGATGGCGCCCCGCCACCGCGTGTCGCAGCGCTTCTGAACCAGGATTGGGGCGAAGATCGTTTCGTGATCGCGGAAGGTGGCGTATTCCTTTGGTGCGCGCGCGGCGTGCTGGAAAGTCCCCTCGCCAAGGCGTTCGGCCGCGCCGCCGGCGATGTCACGACCACACGCAATTTGACCACGATGACAAAACTCGCCGCCGCGTCCTAGTTGCCCTCAGTGTGCCCGCATTGAGAATGAGTCATCGCCAAAGGAAGTCGAGCGCCAGAAAAGCAGTTCTTTTTTGAAAAAAAGAACCAAAAAACTTTTGAACATGGCGTCCGGCGTTTCGTTTAAACGCGGTGAACCTATGCTGATCGCAATGAGTAAACGTTTTTTTCTGACTCCTGCCTGGGGCAGTTACCTTCTCTCAGCAGACGCTATAATAGCAAAAGTTCTTTGCTTCTTTCTTTCAAGAAAGAAGTCTTCTTCTTTCACACTATAGCGCCCGCGTGACGGGGACTGGGCGCCGATACAAAAACTCGCCGTTTAGGCCCTTTGCCGGGGCGCCGCCTTTCACTATGGCAAACGCGGCGACGGCGACGGGGCAGAGGTGCGAGCGATCGGATCCAGAGTGCCACGGCGCCTTGTGTGTGCCACCGCCCTGCTACTGGCCGGGCAGGCATGGGCCGATGATGGGCCCAATTATCAGAGCAACCTGTTCGGTGACATGGCAGGGCTCCGGCCTACGCTCGCCAACGCCGGGCTAACCCTGACCGCCAGCGACACGTCAGAGGTTCTCGGCAACCCTACCGGGGGCGTGCGGAACGAGGCGATTTTTGAGGGCGCCGGCTTCGCGAGCCTCGGCTTCGATGCCGGCCAGGTGGGGCTGCTTCAGGGGTTCACAGCCCAGGTAAGCGCTTGGGGCATCTATGGCCGCGGGCTTACCGGCAATGCCATCGACAACCTCAACATTGTCAGCAATCTGGAGGCGGATCGGTCGCTGCGACTGTTCGAGCTGTGGGTGGAGCAGAGTTTTGCCGACGGACGGATCAGCCTGCGTATCGGGCAGCAAGCGGCCGACCAGGAATTCATGATCGATCCGTACGCCACGCCGTTGATCAATGCCGAATTCGGATTTCCGCTGCTTCCGAGCCTCGATATGCCGAGTGGCGGTCCGGCCTATCCGCTGGCGACGCCCGCGGTGCGGCTGACGCTGCGGTTGACCAACAGAATTACTTTGCTCGCTGCGCTCTATAACGGCGATCCAGCACCGCCGGTGCAGGCCGGCAATCCGGTGAACGACCCGCAGGCGCGGGACAATGCCGGCACCAATTTCCGCATTGATGCCGGCGCCATGTGGTTTGCCGAGTTGCAATACGCCTATAGCCAGGGCGAACACGCGGCCGGCGAGCCGGGCACGGTCAAGATCGGCGCCTGGTACAATACCGACCTGTTCGCCGATCAGCGGCTGGACGCCTCTGGCCGGTCGCTGGCCGACCCCAGCAGCTCGGGGCATCCGCTTCTCCGCAGTCGCGACTGGAGCATCTATGCGCTCGTCAACCAGCAGGTCTGGCAGGGCGGCGGCGTTTTCCTGCGGGTCATGGGCGCGCCGGGCGATCGCAACCTGATCGATTACAATGTCGATGGCGGCCTGAACTTGCAGGGTATACTCGCGTCCCGCCCGAACGACACGCTCGCCCTCGGGTTTGTATGGGGCCATGTGGGGACCGCGGCCAGCAAACTGGACGGCGATATCGGGTATGTCACGGGCCACCCTTACCCCGTACGCCGCTGGGAACCGGCGTTCGAGGCGACCTACCAGGCGCAACTCACCCCCTGGTGGCAGGTGCAACCCGACTGCCAATATATTGTGCGGCCGGGCGGCGGCCTCCCCTACCCGGCGGGTCCGGCGCGCCCGATCGGCGATGCGCTGGTGCTGGGGGCGCGCAGCCTCGTTACTTTCTGAAAAAAGTAACCGCCCTTGGGCAGAGCAACAAGGTGCTGATTTTACGGGAAAACCGAAGGCAGGGAAGGTGTTCTTTTTTGAAAAAAAGAACCAAAAAACTTTTATCCGTTGCGGCTGGCATCCGAATCCGCCGATTTCGACTGGCTGTTGGACGCAACTGAAAAAAGTCTTTTGCTTCTTTTCTTCAGAAAAGAAGTCCTTTCTTGCGATGAGACATTCTTTATGCGGGTACGTAAAACGCCGCGCTTGTGCGGCGCCGCACCGCACCATAGCTTGCGTCGATGTTGATACAGACGCCGGCGACGCAAATCGCCTTCCCCTTTCCGGTCGCACCCGATCCTGGCGATCTCGCGCGCGTCGCGCCCGGCGTGCTGTGGGCGCGCTTCGCCCTGCCGTTCCGGCTGAACCACGTCAATGTCTATCTCATCGAGGACGGTGACGGCTGGATGGCGGTCGATACTGGCATCGCGCTGGACGAAACGAAGGACG
>DATJOH010000059.1:0-3064 GCA_035507235.1 Acetobacteraceae bacterium | reverse complement strand
TCGTCACCAGCAGCAACACGGTGGCCGCCACCGCCGCGAGCGGCGCCGGCGTCGGGCCGAGCGTCGTCGGCTTCGTGCTCGGCATCGCCAAGGCCTATTGCACGCGTGTGGGATCGGGGCCCTTCCCGACCGAGCTTACCGATGACATCGGCACGAAACTCGGCGATCGCGGCCACGAATTCGGCACGGTCACGGGGCGCCGGCGCCGCTGCGGCTGGTTCGATGCCGCATTGGTGCGCCAGGCCGTTAAAGTGGGCGGCGTTCAAGGCCTCGCGCTGACGAAGCTGGACGTGCTCGATGGCTTTCCCGAACTGAAACTCTGCACCGGCTATCAAATCGGTGGTGACACGTATCGGCATCTGCCGGCGGCACCCGGCGCCCAGGCGGCCGCGGTGCCGATCTACGAAACGTTGGAAGGCTGGAGCGAAAGCACCCGCGGCGCGCGATCCTGGGCGGAACTGCCGGCGCAGGCCATCAAATATGTGCGGCGCATCGAAGAATTGGTGGAGGCGCCGGTGACGCTGCTGTCAACGAGCCCGGAGCGGGACGATACGGTGATGGTGCGGGATCCGTTTCAGGATTGAAGGAAAAAAAGGAAGGCTTCTTTTTTGAAAAAAAGAAGCAAAAAACTTTTGACTATGGCTCGCAGCCGACGGGCTAAATGTGAAACTTAGCTGGGCCCGCAACAGATAAAAGGTCGTTTCTCAAAAAAGAACATCTAAAACAAATCACGCCAGCTGCGTTGATGCCCCGTATCCACGCTCACATCCACGCTCATGCCGTCGCGCAACGGCGGATCGCCCGGCTCGAGTTTCAGCCGCACCCGGATCGGGATGCGCTGCACCACTTTCACCCAGTTGCCGTTCGCGTTCTGCGCCGGCAGCACGGAAAAACTTGACCCGCTGGCGGGGCTGAGGCTTTCCAGCACGCCATGCCATTCATGATCCGGATACGTATCGACGGTTACCGTCGCCGGATCGCCGGGTTTTGCCCAGGTGAGCTGGGTTTCCTTGGGAAAGCCCTCAACCCAGATATCGGTATTCGAAACCAGGCCGAAAGCGGCGCTTGCCGCGGCCAGATACTGGCCGGGCTGCAGGCTTTCCACGTCCGTTACGATGCCGTCGAACGGCGCCCGCACTTCGGTATGGGCAAGCTGGCGCTCGGCCTCCGCCAATTTTGCCGCCTGTTCACGATATTCCGGTGTCGCGCGCACGTCGACGTTCGGATTATTGTCGATTCGCGCCAATTGCACGCGGCTCTGCGTATCCATGCTGGCCGCCATTTGCTGATCGGCCTGCAGCTTGAAGCGGGCCTGATCATACTCGGCGCGCGTGACGGCGCCGGATTTCACGAGTGGCGTGAAGCGGGCAAGATCTGCCTCATCGCTGGAAACCTGCGCCTGTCGCGCGCCGGTTGCGCTCAGCATGCGGCGATAGTCGCGCTTTTCCGCCTCCATGCTCAGCGCGGTCGCGTCCAGCGCGGCGCGCGCCGAATCGACGGCATGCTGGAACGGCGCCGCGTCCAGCCGGAACAACAGTTCGCCGCGCTTCACCGCCTGGCCTTCATGCACCAGCACTTGCGACACGATGCCGCTGACATCGGTGGAGACCGCGAGTTTCGCGGCGCGGACATACGCATCGTCGGTGGAAAAGCCGGCGCCGCCGCCGAGCCAGAACCGGCCGGCCGCAACGACAATCACCGCGGTGCCAAGCAGCATGAGCAGCGGCCGCAGCACGCGCATCGAGCGCTGCTGGCCGGGCACGGTTGTAACCGCGTCGCGAGAGACCGCGGTCGGCATCACCTGTGGCGTCTTCTCACGCCACGTTCTCCTCAAGGCTTTTCGGGTAATCCCCCGAGTGACCCTCGGCAGGCTTCTCGGCGACCGCGGCGGGCCCGCGCTTCACTTCGGCGGCCAGCGAGTCGCGCATGGAGGTCAGCGATTCGCACAGCATGCGCAATGTCGTATCCGGCAGGCCGGCGGTGACAAGTTCCGCGAGATCCACGATCTGCGTGTTGATTTCCTGCATGAGCGGACGGCTGGCATCGGTCAGGTGCAAGCGCCAGCAGCGCCGATCGGTGGGGTCGGCGCGGCGCTCCACCATGCCGCGCGCCTCCAGCCGATCGACCAGACGGGCGACCGTAATCGGCTCCACTTCCAGCACCTCGGCCAGTTCCTTTTGCAGCAGGCCCGGCTGGCGCTCCAGATTCATGAGAATGATCCATTGCGCCCGCGTCATGCCGTGGGCGCGCGCGCGCTTGTCGGCTTCGGTGCGAATGAGCCGCGCGAGGGTAACGATGTCGGCAATGATGTCGCGTCTGCGAGGCATGATTCTTACATAATAAGGGACGCTATGGTAAGCAACCTACAAATCGGACAGGGATGAGTCTGAAAATCTGTCCTGTATCATTTATAATTCTAGACAGACCTCCAAGCATGCGTTAACGTTTGTCCCGCACCCCGAGAAGCGGGGGTGGATATGCTGCTCGGGTTTACTCCTTCCCCGCCCTGCAGCTCTTGGGGCCATGCCGGCGAGCCCCGAAGTCCGGCACGGCTCGTTTTCCCGCCCTCGTTACGGGCGGTCGGGTCTCCCCTGGACCCGGCCGCCCGCGCCGTGCGAACACCCCCCAGATGACGACCCTCCTGACCGGCGCTACCGGCTTCGTCGGCTCGGCCGTCGCCCGCGTGCTGCTGGCGCGCGGCCACGATCTTCGGCTGCTGGCGCGGCCGGGTAGCAACCGCGGCAATCTGGCGGGCCTGGCGGCGGAAATCGTCGAAGGCGATTTGCGCGACGCGGAGTCGCTGCGCCGCGCCTGCGCGGGCTGTCGGTTCGTGCTGCATGTCGCGGCGGATTACCGGCTGTGGGTGCGCGATCCGGACGCCATGCTGCGCGCCAATGTGGACGGCACAGTGACACTGCTGCGCGCCGCCCGCGACGCGGGCGCGGAGCGGATCGTGTATTGCAGCTCGGTGGCTGCCCTGGGTCTGACCGCCGACGGAACGCCAGCGGACGAAACGACGCCGGTCGATCCGGCGAAAATCGCCGGCATCTACAAACAGTCAAAA
>DATJOH010000058.1:0-2119 GCA_035507235.1 Acetobacteraceae bacterium | reverse complement strand
GCAGCACCGGGCCGAGCGCGGCGCGCCCGTCGCCGCCGCGGGAAAACGGTGTGCGCCCCGACCCTTTCAGGTGAATATCGCGGCGAACGCCGTCAGCGCCGATAACTTCGCCGAGGAGAATGGCGCGCCCGTCGCCGAGTTGCGGCACGAAATGACCGAATTGGTGGCCGGCATAGGCCATGGCCAACGGTTCCGCGCCCGGCGGCACCAGGTTGCCGGCAAGCATGGCAACGCCTTCGGGGCTGGCCAGGGCCTCGGGATCAAGACCCAGGTCGCGCGCGAGCGTAACGTTCAATCGCACCAGGCGCGGCGCCGAAACCGGCGTGGGATCCAGCCGCGCGAAGAATTGCGCCGGCAAGCGCGCATAAGAATTATCGAACAGGACCGAGTTTTCAAGCACGTCATGTATCCTTCAAGGAAGGAAGACTTCTTTTTTGAAAAAAAGAAGCAAAAAACTTTTGCTCTTTGGCGTCCAGCGGCCGGTCTAGACGTGGAACACCGCTGCTGCCCGCAACAGACAAAAGTTTTTTGGTTCTTTTTTTCAAAAAAGAACACTTTCTTCTTCTGTCATATAATCTGCCAACAATGCCACTTAACCCTCCCTTAGAAACCCGCCCGTCTCCTGCACCGCCTCAGCTAGCCCAACCCGCCGCACCTCGACGCCGGCCGGGAATGCGGAGAGCAGCCGCGACGGCATGCGGCGATCCAGCAGCACGAAAACGCCGCGATCGGTGGCGCTGCGGATCAGGCGCCCGAAGGCCTGGCGCAAGCGGAGGCGGGCAATGCGGTCGTCGTAGCTGACTGTGTCGCCACCGGAAAGATGGATGCGTCGTTCGCGATGCAGAATGTCCGGGCGCGGCCAGGGGACGCGTTCGAACACCACCAGGCGCAGCGCGCGGCCGGGGACGTCCACGCCGTCGCGCATGGCGTCGGTGCCGAGCAGGCAGGAATTTTCTTCGGTGCGGAAGATGTCGACCAGGGTGGCGTTGTCCATGGGATCGACATGCTGGGCGAGCAGCAGGATGCCCGCTTCCTCCAGGGCCGGGGCGATGCGGGCGTGGACGGCTTGTAGGCGGGAGATGGCGGTGAAGAGGCCGAGGCCGCCGCCGCCGGCGGCAAGAAACAGGGTGCGGTAGGCGGCGGCGAGGGCGGCGAGCTCGTTGCTGACGTCGGTAACGAGGAAGCAGCGGGTTTGCCGCGCGTAGTCGAACGGGCTGCCGAGGGCGGCGCGGAACGGGGTGCTGTGCAGGTGGGGCGCACCGACGCGCGCTTCGGCCGCTTCCCAGCCGGCTTCGGCCTCGGCGGCGGAATCCCGCAGCGTGGCGCTGGTCACGAGCATGCCGTGGGCGGGGCCGGCGAGGGTGACGGCGAACGGGTGCGTCGGGTCGAGGTGGTGGCGCGCGTAGACCGCGTCGCGATCCTGGCCTTCGCGGCGTTCCAGGACGAAGAAATGCACGTAAGTGGGGCGTTCGCCGGCTTCGCGGTCGGGCGCCGTGAGGGCGGCGAGCATGCTGCCCCAGGCGTTTACCGCGTCGAGGGCGCGGTGCTGCAGGCCGCGCAGCGCCGCTTCGATGCGTTCGCGCATGACGCTGTCGAGTTCGTCCGCTTCCGCATCGAGTTTTTCGGAAAGGCGGCGGATCAGCGTGCGCAACGGTTCGGCGAGGCGGGCGAGCGCACGGGTGAGGGCGGGGGCGGTTTGCAGAATCGCGTCGGTGGGTGGAAAGGCGTCAACCTCCACGCTCATGCGCGTGGCGGCGTCGTCGGGCAGGCGGGCCATGATTTGCGCGCGCACCGCGGCGAGGAAGGCTTCGAACGGATTTTGCGCGCCCGGAATGGCGCCGGCGATTTCGGGTGCCGGCGGCTCGGCGAGGCGGAGCGACCAGCCGGGGGCGGGCAGGGCGCGCGCCGCGTGCAGCACGGCTTCCAACGGCGTTTCCAGTGCCGCGTTGCCCACCACCATTTCGTCCAGCCGGCGTTTCAGGCCGCGCGCGCGTGACGAGCCGCCTTCGGCACCCAGCAGCCAGCGGCGCAACTCCGCGCCTTCCGCGCCGGATATTTCGGCGGCGAACGCGGAATCCGCGGCGTCGAAAACATGGTGGCCTTCATCGAACACGTAGCG
>DATJOH010000057.1:0-3307 GCA_035507235.1 Acetobacteraceae bacterium | reverse complement strand
AGAACCAAAAAAAGTTTTTATCTGTTGCGGCCAGCAGCAGGTTCACCTGGTTAGCCCCACCGCCACACGCCAAGAGCAAAAGTTTTTTTGTTTCTTTTTTTTCAAAAAAAGAAATACTTCCTCTTTTTTTATTATTCCGCGACAGCCGACAGCGGATTGGATATCGACTCCAGTGATTTCCCCTCCGCATCGACGCCAATCACCCACTCGCACCCCGCCGCGCCAATCATCAACACCGCGCTCGCAAGGTAGCCGGCGGCAACCGCCCAGGGCTTGCCGGTGCCGATCAGCCACCCGAACAAAGCCGGCGCGCAGACGCCGCCGATCAGCGTACCCAGCGCATAGAACAATGCAATTGCCATGGCACGCGTTTCCAGCGGAAATATTTCGCTCACCGTCAGATAGGCACTGCTCGCCGCCGCGGAAGCCACGAAGAAAATACCGATCCAGCACCAGGTTTGCGTCCAGGCGGTCAGCACGCCGTCCGCGAACAGAATGGCCACGGCGGACAGCATGACACCGGATAGCGCATAGGTGCCGGCGATCATCCGCCGCCGCCCCACCGTATCGAACAGAGGGCCAAGCAGCAGAGGCCCCAGCAAATTCCCGGCGGCGAGCGGAAAAATATAGAGGCCGATGCGTGTGGCATCGACATGATAGAATTTCGCGAGAATCAGCCCATAGGTGAAGAACACCGCGTTGAACAGAAACGCCTGCGCCACCATCAGCGCGAGCCCCAGCAGGCTGCGCTCCCGGTTGTCCTTCAGCATCGTGCGCAGCACCAGGCCGAACCCGAACACCTTGCGCGGATGCAGCGTCAAGGTGCCGTGCGGCGGCGGCAGGTCCGCGTGCACGTGGCTTTCGATTTCCCGTGTCGTTTTGGCCGCTTCGTCAGCGTAGCCGTGCGTCACCAGCCAGCGCGGGCTCTCCGGTACGAAGCGGCGCAAATAAAGAATGATCGAGGCAAGCACCGCACCGATGCCGAAACCGAGCCGCCAGCCCAGGTCGGCGCTGACAAACCGCCCCGACAATAAAGGCAGCGACGCCGCGGCGCCGGCCGCGGCGCCGGCCCAGTAGCTGCCATTCACCATCAGGTCGATGCGGCCGCGCAATCGCGCCGGGATCAGTTCATCGATCGCCGAATTGATGGCGGCGTATTCACCACCGATCGCCGCCCCCGTCAGCGCGCGGAAAAGTGCGAAGCTCGCGAAATTCCAGGCGAGCGCGCTGCCGAACACGCTCGCGATGTATAGTGCCAATGTAATATTGAAAATCAGCCGCCGCCCGAAACGGTCGGTCAGCCAGCCGAATGCCAACGCACCGCACACCGCGCCGGCGATATAGAGCGCCGCCACATTGCCGACATCCTGGTCGGTGAAGCCGAGCGTGTCGTGCCGTTTCAGAATCGGCCCGATGGAGCCGACGATCGTCACTTCCAGCCCGTCCAGCACCCAGGTGATGCCGAGCGCCACCACCACCAGAATGTGGAAACGACTGAATGGCAGCCGGTCGAGCCGCGCCGGTATGTCGGTCTTTATGGCCGCCACGCGGCAGCGGTCAGCCGAATTCCGTCCGCCCCGTCATCCCGGCGCCGGCGCGACGCCCAATCCGCACCTCCGCCGCCCCGGCGCCGCGCATGGCGTGCTCCGCGATCGACTTTTCGCGCGCATCCTGCACGGACACGACAAGCCGCAAACGACCGGTCGAAGCCGCCGCGTTGCGCACCGCGGTGTCGCCCGCCTCCTCCGCCTTCATGCCGGCAATCACCCCGCCGCCGGTGAGCAGCCCGGCGCCCGCGGCGGCCGCAACCGCGGCAACCGCGGTACCGCCGGTCGCGACAACCGCCGCCGCGCCCGCCATCGCCGCCGCGGCCGCCGCCGTGCTGCTGCGCAACGTCCGATGCTGCCGCTCATCCTCCTCCGTCTCCGCCGGCGCGTTCTGCTGGTTTGGCGTGGCCGCACCCGGCACCCGCGCCGGGTCCGGCTGAATGAGGCGCGAGCGGTCAAAGCCCGCGTCGGTCAGCCGGCTGACCGCGTCCCGCAACGTCGAATCGCTGGGAAACGAGCCCTCCACTTCTTCAACCACCTCGTTCGCGATCGGGATCTGCTGTTGTGAACTCATGGCGTCACTCTCCACTGCCAGGGAGAAACGCCCCGCCCACGCCGCATGTTCCGCCTCACAGGCGGGCAAATCGCACCGCGGCGCCCACGATGTCGAACAGGTCCAGCAGACGCGCCACATAATGGTCGTGCAGGCTGAAACCAGGTGCGCCAGGCTCCGAGACCTGCCGCTCCAGCGCATCGATCATGCGCAGCAGCCGGGCGCGGTGCAGGCCGGTGGCGCGCAGCACCGGATCCGTAATGATGCCGGCAAACGCCGCGAATCCCGCAGCGCCCAGCATCAAGCCACCCGTCGTCGTCGCGACCAGGCCCGCCGACACCGCCGCCGGAAACATGCCGTACCATACCCCACCGAGCCAGGCGCCCAATGGAAAGGAGGCCACCGCCGCCTGGTGCGCCATGATGGCGGCCAGCGCCGGCCCCAGCGTCGCGGCGCCCGGCGTCAGCTTGTTCAGCGCAGCGGCGCCTGCCCCCAGGCTCAGCAATCCGGTGGCGATCTCCGCCGCCGCGGCGCGGCTGGTGCCAAGCTCGCCGAGCGCCGCTTTCAACCCGTCGCGAAACGCCGGATCGTTCGCGTGCGCGCCGAGCGGCGCCAGCGCCACCTGCAACGACACCGCCATTTCCGGTGACTCCAAAATCGTTTCGGCCAGCGCATCGCGCGTGCAGGCGCGCTCACCAAGCCGAAACGGTATCTCCAGCAAATCGCAATGAATGAGCCAGACAATTTCCCGCCCGACCGCGGTTTCCCGCAGCAATTGCGTCCGCAGCCGCCGCGCCGCGCCCGCCGCGCCAAGCCGGTCCGCGGCGGCAGCGCCAAGCCGCATCGCCAGTTGCGGCGCCGCAAGCGTCAGATTGAGCGGCGCCTTGAGAATATCCCACCCAAGCGCAACCCGATGCAGCCGCAGCGTGCCTTTTATGGAGAAATGCCGATCGACAAATCCCGGGACACGCGCCCGGCGATCCGCAAAATAGCGCTTCACGCCGGCGGCGACTGCCTGCTCGGCCAGCGCGCGATCTAGGGGCGGTGCTTGGGTGTCATCTGGCATGAGTGCTGGTGACGAGAAGAGTTAAGGACTTCTTTTTTGAAAAAAAGAAGCAAAAAACTTTTGCTCCTGGCGTCCGGCGGCAGGACCCAACAAGGAGCTTCGGTGCCGCCCGAAACAGATAAAAGTTTTTTGGGTCTTTTT
>DATJOH010000056.1:0-5131 GCA_035507235.1 Acetobacteraceae bacterium | reverse complement strand
GTGCTGGCGAAGGCGTCCGGCGCGGGGCCCAAAGCGGGCCCGGCGGGTAAAGGCCTCGCGACCGCGCCCGAACGTCCGGTTGCGGTCGCGCGCCCCTAGAGCGCGATTGCTTGATGTTGCCATGGCTATGCGGCGCAATCGCGCTCTAGCTCTTTGTTTTCCCGCGTGATTCACGCTTCCGGCTGCGTCAACTTGAAGCGATCATGCTCTAAGGCGCCCCTCCGGAAAGTCGCCCTGGCGCAACCGCTGGCGGTGATATCCGCGCGCCGGCGCGCAGGAAATCGCCGCCAGGGTAAACGTTATGGAAGCGCTTTCAACTGCCGGGGAACAGCACGGCCAGCCCGAGAACGTTGAACACGAGATTGCCAGACGTCGGCGAGAAGGTGCCGCTGAAGGAGCCGGCACCGCTGGCATTGTTATAAATGCCGGTGCCTGACCCGATCGCCACCGGTGCCGTGATACCAAATGTCATCTGATCCTGCGTGCGCGGCACCGTGCACGCGAGCCCGGACCAGGGCAATGTCATTTTACCTTTCGGGAAGGTCACGGTGAAGTAGCCGGTCGTGCCCCAGCACCTGCCGCGCGCGCCGTTATCGATGCCCGTGCTGTAATCGGAACTGATTTCCATAGTATAAGTACCGTTGAAGAACTTCTTGCCGTCGATGGCGTTGCGCGCCTTGAGCGACCCTGAGGCGGTCACGCACGTGCAGGTATCGCCACTATTGCACTGGATGTCGGGGCAAGGCTGCAGGGTGGTGATCATACCGGTGCCTGCGCCTGCGATATAATATTCTATCCCTTGCGTATGCGCCGCGGCCAGGCCTGGCGCAGTGAGGGCGGCCAGGCCGATTACGTTAGCCTTGCGCAGCAGTGTGCGCTTGAGAGAACCTAGCAAGAGCATTAAAGCCTCCGATTAACGATCAATTGGATTGTGACGTCGTTTTGTTGGCAACAACACTCGTCTCGGTCTCGGAATACCGAGCACCGGAGCAACACAAAGGATGGCGGCCCACAGTCGCCTGCTGCCGAGGCTGACGACGAAATTGAATAGCAATGATAATGGCGGTGTCAAACGTAAATTACTGCGCCGTTAACGTTGGGAGCTTGCGAAAAATTCGGACATAGCTGGGCTTTGCTCTCGTTTCTGCCTCTGATCTTGCGTCGCAAAAACAAACTGCGGGCCAACGGTATGAAATTAACATTCAATCATACGTCTTTGAAGAACAACGGAAATATGATCAGGGAGCCGACGGCCGCGACCGTGCAGGCGTAGCCGCCCCCGCCACCGGAATGTGGCGCGATCCATAAATTGAGCAATCACACGAGCCCGCAGCAAGGCCTTTTCGATTCGCTCTCGCCTTGATTGGCGCATCACAATGTCGCTATGACTGCGAGGAACTCGCATAAAGCTCGCTGAAAATTTCCGCGTTCTTCACAAAATAATATTGAAAATGTGATCTCACCGTCAAGGAACCATCTGCCGTGTGAAATTTCCTGCTCTCGGCCAGATCTGGGATTCTCTTCAACTTCGTCGTGAAAACACAAAAACGTGTGCTTTCGCGAGCCTAATTTTCACACTTCCGTGATTACATGCAGCCCGCACGACGCTCACCGACATATGCGTTGCGTCCGTGCTGCGGCTGCCCCAGTCTTAGATTGGCGCAGAGCTGAAACAGGCGAAACGATTATCGTGTCCGGCGCTCTATCGCGCCGACTGGTAAGTCGGCTTCGCGGTGCAGGGGAGCGAGGACGTGGCGATGCCGGATCGAGTGGCGGGCGAAAAACACCCGCAAAGCGCGAGCATGCCGGACGAAGCGAAGCATGCCTGGATTGCCCGCGTGCGGCGCGGCAGGCACATCGCACGCACGGCGTTGCCCGCCTTCGCGGCGCATATCGAGTCCGCCGATCCGGATGATCCGCGCGCATCGTTGCTCGTCGCGCCGCGTGAAGGGGCGCACGCGGCCCTCATTACCTTCGGCGGCAACGCCGGCTACCTCATGCTGCACCAAAGCATGCGCGATCTGCCCGACATGCATCTCATTGCCATCCGCGACCCGCGTCGCTGTTTCAGCATGTGCGGGGTCGATGGACTCGGCGACACCTACGAAGCTTGCCTGGACAGCCTCCGCAAGCTGCTACGCGCCCTTGGCGTCACGTCCGTGTATTGCGCCGGCGTGTCCGCCGGCGGCTACCCCGCGCTTCGCTACGGCCTCTCGCTCAAGGCCCAGGGCGTACTCGCCATGAGCGCGCCCACAACGCTCGACCTCAAAAGTGACCCGGGCACGACGCTGGCGGATTACCCATTCCTGACCGCCCTCTATCGCACCCGTCGGGAAATGGGGCAGGACCTGGTGCCGCTCTACCAAACCACCCTGCCGCGACCGCGCGCGTTGCTGCTTTACGCCCCGTCGAACTCACGCGATGCCTGGCTCTCCCGCCGCATGGGGGGCATCCCGGGCGTCGAACTCGAAGAACTCGACGAAAAAGCCGGCCATCGCGTCGTCCAGTGGCTGGACAGCACGGGCGGCTTGGCAACCTACGTCAATCGTCTGCGCGCCCTCACCCACATGCGTCCGGCGATTTCCCCGAACGAGCGTCGCCGTCCGCCGATCGCGGCAACCGCCCGACCAATCGCGGCAGGATGGGCGTCACGCGCCGACGCCATGCCGCGGGACCGTGGCGCGCCGATCGGAATCGCGCCCGGCGCCATCGGCGCCGATTGACGCGCGCCCGCTTTTGACAGACCGGGATGAGTTGAGCGCCCGCGCCTGATCGCGGCGCGACCCCACGCCTCAGCCCTCCCGGAGTTCCCTCCATGCGCAGTTACGCCCTCGGTCTCGTTGCGGCATCGATCGCGGCACCAGCCCTGGCAGCATCGCCACCCATCTGGTCCGGGTTCGCCGCCAACGCACAGCACACCGCGCCCGCCCCGGTCGCCGGCCATCCGCTCCGCAAAATCCTGTGGCACACGCCGGTCGATCTCGATCCGCAATACTCCGGCAACGCCCTGCTCATTCACTACGCCTCACCAATGATCGCCGGCAGCGGCCTGCTGCTCGTGCCGGTCAAGACCACCGCCACCGGCGGCTTCGAACTGACGGCCCTGGATACCAAAACCGGTAGCCAGAAATGGGCGCTCGCCTCCGACTACGTCGTGCCCCCCGCCACCTGGACCCCGCCCTTTCCGGCCGCCATCAGCCCCAGCAACAACGCCTTCATCGCCGCCGCCGGCGCCACCATCCTCCGCCGCGACAAGCTCGACAGCGCCACCGCGCAAGCGCAACGCCTCGCCTTCTACGGCCTCGACATCTTCACCGCGCATGAAGCCGCCATGACGCGGGACGTTATGATCGACACCCCTCTCACCGCCGGCCCTGACGGCACCATCTATTTTGGCTTTGTGGTAACCGCGAAAAACCCCGCCAATCTCAAGAGCGGCATCGCCCGCCTCGCGCCCGACGGCACCGGCACCTGGGTCGGCGCCACCGCGGCCGCCGGCGACAGCAGCATCACCCAGGTCGTCATGAATTGTGCCCCTGCCCTCTCGGCCGACGGCACCACCCTCTATATCGCCGTCAGCAACGCCAGCGCCGGCTATCTGCTCGGCCTCGATACGACCACGCTCGCAACCAAATACGAAATCGCCCTCACCGACCCATCGAGCGGCCAACCCGCCTGGATTCCCGACATCTCCAGCGCCTCCCCCACCATCGGCCCCGACGGCGACGTCTATTACGGCGTCCTGGAAAACCCGTTTCCCTCACATAACAATCGCGGCTGGCTGCTGCATTACGACGCCACCCTCGCCACGGCAAAAACCCCGGGCTCGTTCGGCTGGGACGATACCGCCTCAATCGTGCCCGCCAGCCTCGTGACCCACTACAAGGCCAAAGGCGCCTACCTGCTCATGACGAAATACAACAATTACGAAGGCATCGGCACCGGCGACGGCGAAAACAAAATAGCCATCCTCGACCCCGCCGCGACGCAACAGGACGAATACAGCCAAACCTCCGTAACGGTCATGAAGGAAGCCGAAACCATCCTGGGCCCCACCCCCGCTCCTGGCGGCGGCGTCTACGAATGGTGCATCAACTCCGCCGCCGTGGATGCCTTCACTGGCGCCGTCTTCGCCGCCAGCGAGGACGGCAATCTCTACCGCTGGGACCTAGCGCGTAACAAACTCACCCAGCACCAGTCCCTCACCGCGCCCACCGACCAGGGTTACACGCCAAATCTCGTGGGACCTAATGGGACCGTGTACGCAGTGAATAACGCGACGCTGTTTGCAATAGGGAAATAGAAGAAGAGTTTTTTTGAAAAAAAAGAACCAAAAAACTTTTATCTGTTTCCTGTAGCAGTAAGGTTTCCCGTTTGAATCGGAAGACCGCAGCAACAGAAAAAAGTTCTTTGCTTCTTTCTTTCAAGAAAGAAGAATCTTCTACCCTATCGCCGCGGCAATCCTAACAAATTCCTTCGCAGCCGCGCTCGCAGGCGCCGCCGCAACAATCGGCCGGCCCGCATCGCCGGAAGCGCGCACATCCGCCAGCAGCGGCACCGCCCCCAGGAACGGCACGCCCAGCTTCGCCGCCTCTGCCTCCGCGCCTCCGTGACCGAAAATATCCGTCCGTTCACCGCAATGCGGACAGTGGAAATAACTCATATTCTCCACGATACCCAGTATCTTCACGCCAACCTTTTGGAACATCGCCACCCCGCGCCGCGCGTCCAGCAGCGCAATATCCTGCGGTGTCGAAACAATCACCGCCCCCGCCAGATCCACCCGCTGACTGAGCGTAAGCTGCGCATCGCCCGTCCCCGGCGGCATATCCACCACCATCACATCCAGCGCGCCCCACTCCGTCTGCCCCAGCAATTGCGTCAGCGCCCCCATCACCATCGGCCCGCGCCACACCATCGCCTGCTCTTCCGGCACCAGGAACCCGATCGACATGCACCGCACGCCGAACGCCTCCATCGGGATCATCGTCTTGTCGCGCAATGCCGGCCGCCCGCTCACCCCCAGCATGCGCGGCAAACTCGGCCCGTAAATATCCGCGTCCACCAGCCCCACGCGCCGCCCGGCCTGCGCCAGCGCCACCGCCAAATTCACCGCCACCGTCGACTTCCC
>DATJOH010000055.1:0-7975 GCA_035507235.1 Acetobacteraceae bacterium | reverse complement strand
GCTATCGATCGATTGGGCCAATAAATGTCAGATTTCGAGCCATGGAGCGTTGAGCGCGGCGGCGCCATCATCGCCGCGCATACGGGGCAAGAAGGCGCGACCTTGCCGATCCTCCACGCCCTGCAGGACGCCTTCGGCCATGTGCCGCGTGCGGCGATCCCGCTGATCGCCGATGCGCTCAATCTCAGCCGTGCCGAAGTGCATGGCGTCGTCTCCTTCTATCACGATTTCCGCGATGCGGCGCCGGGCGCTCATGTGCTGAAGCTGTGCCGCGCCGAAGCCTGCCAGGCCATGGGCGCGGATGCGCTGTCCGCAGCGGCGCGCGAGCAGCTGCGCATCGGCTGGGGCGAGACCACGCCCGACGGCAGCGTCACGCTCGAGCCGGTGTTCTGTCTCGGTCTTTGCGCCTGTGCGCCGGCGGCGATGCTCGACGGCAAGGTCTTCGGCGGCCTCGACCGCGCGCGGCTCGACGGTCTTCTGAAGCGGGCGCGGCAGCGATGAAGCCGCGCCTTTACGTCTCGCGCGACGCGGGTGCGCTCGCCCTGGGCGCCGACGAGGTCGAGCGCGCGATCATCGCCGCGGCGCGCCGCCGCGGCCTCGATATCGAGATCATCCGCACCGGCTCACGCGGGCTTTTCTGGCTCGAGCCGATGATCGAAATCGCCATGGTAGCGGGCCGCATCGCTTATGGGCCGGTGCAAGCCGCCGATGTCGAAGCGCTGTTGTCGGCGGGGCTGCTCGAAGGCGGCGCGCATCCCTTGCGCCTCGGCCGCCCCGAAGACCTACCGTTCCTGAAGCGCCAGACGCGTCTCACCTTTGCCCGCTGCGGCATCGTCGACCGGCTTTCGCTCGACGATTATCGCGCCCATGGCGGCTACCGCGGTCTCGAGCGCGCGATCGCGCTGGGATCGGCGGCGACTATCGAGGAGGTCGTGACCTCGGGCTTGCGCGGCCGCGGCGGCGCCGGATTTCCCACCGGCATCAAATGGCGCACCACGGCGCAAGCCGCGGCGCCGCAGAAATACATCGTCTGCAACGCCGATGAAGGCGATTCCGGCACCTTCGCCGACCGGCTGCTGATGGAAGGCGACCCGTTCTGCCTCATCGAGGGCATGGCGATCGCCGCCGTGGCGACCGGCGCCAAGAAAGGCTTCGTCTATCTCCGTTCGGAATATCCGGTGGCCGCGCGCATTTTTGCCGAAGCACTGCGCATTGCACGACGCGAAAACCTGCTTGGCCCCTCCATCCTGGGCTCCGGCCACGCTTTCGATCTGGAACTCCGCATTGGCGCCGGCGCCTATATCTGCGGCGAGGAGACCTCCATGCTGGAAAGCCTGGAGGGCAAGCGCGCGCTGGTGCGCGCCAAGCCGCCCATTCCGGCGCTGTCCGGCCTGTTCGCCAAGCCGACGCTCATCAACAACGTCATGAGTTTCGCGGCCGTGCCATGGATCCTCACGCATGGTGGGCAGGCCTATGCCGATTACGGCATGGGCCGCTCGCGCGGCACGCTGCCCATCCAACTCGCCGGCAACATCAAGCGCGGCGGCCTGATCGAATACGCCTTCGGCATCACGTTGCGTGAAGTGATCGAGGAGTTCGGCGGCGGCACCTTGAGCGGCCGGCCGGTGCGCGCGGTGCAGGTGGGCGGGCCGCTTGGCGCCTATCTGCCCGCCACCATGCTGGATGTGCCCCTGGATTACGAAGCGCTGGCGGGTGCCCAGGCCATGCTTGGCCATGGCGGCATCGTGGTGTTCGACGACAGCGTGGACATGGCGCGGCAGGCGCGTTTCGCGTTCGAGTTCTGCGCCGTCGAATCCTGCGGCAAATGCACGCCATGCCGCATTGGCGCGACCCGCGGTGTCGAAACGATCGACCGCATCATCGCCGGCGTGCAACGCGACAAGAATCTCACGGTTGTGCAGGATCTGTGCGACCTCATGACGGATGGCTCACTCTGCGCCATGGGCGGCCTGACGCCGCTCCCCGTGCAAAGCGCGCTCCGCCACTTCCCCGAGGATTTCCGCCGCGCGCCGACCGCGCTCGCGGCGGCGTAGGAGCAGAACGATGTCCTTCATCAAGGAACTCGATTACGGCACGCCCATCCGTGTTTCGGAACAGACGGTAACGCTGACCATCGACGGCGTTCCGGTCACCGTTCCGGTTGGCACCAGCGTCATGGCGGCCGCATTGCATGCAGGCACGCAAATTCCCAAGCTTTGCGCCACCGACTCACTGGAGGCATTCGGCTCCTGCCGGCTTTGCCTCGTGGAAATCGAAGGCCGCCGCGGTACACCGGCTTCCTGCACCACGCCGGCGGAGAACGGCATGGTGGTGCACACGCAAACCGACCGGGTGGCGAAGCTCCGCCGCGGCGTGATGGAACTCTATATTTCCGACCATCCGCTCGACTGCCTCACCTGCCCCACCAACGGCAACTGCGAATTGCAGGATATGGCCGGCGCCGTGGGCCTCAGAGACGTGCGCTACGGCTACCAGGGCGAAAATCACTTCGCGGACGCGAAGGACACCTCGAATCCTTATTTCACCTACGATCCGACGAAATGCATCGTGTGCTATCGCTGCGTGCGCGCTTGCGAGGAAGTACAGGGGACGTTCGCGCTGACCGTAACCGGCCGCGGCTTCGACTCACGCGTGGCGCCGGGCAACACGAATTTCTTCGACTCCGAATGCGTGTCCTGCGGCGCCTGCGTGCAGGCCTGCCCCACCGCGACGCTCGCGGAAAACTCCATTATCGAGAATGGCCAGGCCGATCATGCGGTGGTGACCACCTGCGCCTATTGCGGCGTCGGCTGCTCCTTCAAGGCGGAAATGCAGGGCAACCGCGTGGTGAACATGATGCCCTACAAGGCGGGCGGCGCGAATGAGGGCCATAGCTGCGTGAAGGGCCGTTTCGCCTACGGCTACGCCACGCACAAGGACCGCATCGTCAAACCCATGATGCGCGAGAAGATCACCGATCCGTGGCGCGAAGTGAGCTGGGAGGAAGCGCTGAACCGTGCCGCCTCCGAATTCCACCGCATCCAGGCGGCGCACGGCATCGATTCGATTGGCGGCATCACCTCCTCCCGCTGCACCAACGAAGAAGCCTATCTGGTGCAGAAACTTGTGCGCGCCGGCTTCGGCAATAATAATGTCGATACGTGCGCGCGCGTTTGCCATTCGCCGACGGGGTATGGGCTCAGCACCACCTTCGGCACATCGGCGGGCACGCAGGATTTCGCCTCCGTGGACCATGCGGACGTGATCCTGGTCATCGGCGCCAATCCCACGGACGCGCACCCGGTGTTCGGCTCGCGGATGAAAAAACGCCTGCGCGCCGGCGCCAAACTGATCGTCATCGATCCGCGGCATATAGATCTGGTGAAGAGCGCGCACGTAAAGGCGGATTACCATCTGCCGCTGCGCCCGGGCACAAATGTTGCCGTGCTGAACGCCATGGCCCATGTCATCGTCACCGAAGGGCTGGTAAAGGAAGATTACGTACGCGAACGTTGCGATATCGCGGAATTCGAATCCTGGGCGCGGTTCGTCGCCAGGCCGGATCACGCGCCGGAAGCGGTGGAATCGCGCACCGGCGTGAAGGCGGCGGATGTGCGCGCCGCCGCGCGCCTCTATGCCACCGGCGGCAACGCGGCGATTTATTACGGCCTCGGCGTTACCGAACACAGCCAGGGTTCTACCACCGTCATGGCGATGGCCAACCTCGCCATGGCCACCGGCAATGTCGGCCATGTCGGCGCCGGCGTTAACCCGCTGCGTGGCCAGAACAATGTCCAAGGCTCCTGCGACATGGGATCCTTCCCGCACGAGCTTTCCGGCTATCGCCACGTGTCGAATGAAGCGACGCGGGACATGTTCAATACGCTGTGGGGCACGAAACTTCGCGCCGATCCAGGACTGCGCATAAATAACATGCTGGATGAGGCAGTGGAGGGCCGCTTCCGCGGCATCTACATACAGGGCGAAGATATCGCCCAGTCCGATCCGAACACGCACCATGTGCTCGCGGCGCTGGAAGCGATGGAATGCGTGGTCGTGCAGGATCTGTTCCTGAACGAAACGGCTAAGTACGCCCATATTTTCCTGCCGGGCAGTTCGTTCCTGGAGAAGGACGGCACCTTCACCAACGCCGAACGCCGCATCAACCGCGTGCGCAAGGTAATGCCGCCGATGGGTGGCCTCGCCGACTGGGAGGCAACCGTCGCGCTCTCCAACGCGCTGGGCTATCCGATGCACTACAATCACCCCAGCGAAATCATGGACGAAATCGCGGCGCTGACACCCACTTTCGCCGGCGTGTCCTACAAGAAGCTGGACGAGGTCGGCTCCGTGCAATGGCCCTGCAACGAGGCGGCGCCGCTCGGCACGCCGATCATGCACATGGACCATTTCGTGCGCGGCAAGGGCAGGTTCATGCTGACGGAATATGTGGCAACGGAAGAGCGCGCCGGGCCGCGTTTCCCGCTGCTGCTCACCACCGGCCGCATCCTGTCGCAATATAATGTCGGCGCGCAGACGGCCCGCACGCCCAACACACGCTGGCACGACAAGGACGTGCTGGAAATTCACCCGTTCGACGCCGAACAGCGTGGCATCGTGGATGGCGATCTGGTCATGCTCGCCAGCCGCAGCGGCGAAATCGCGCTCGTCGCCGAAATCACCGAGCGCGTGCAGCCCGGCGTGGTGTACACCACCTTCCACCACGCAAAATCCGGCACCAACGTCATCACCACGGAATTCTCCGACTGGGCCACCAATTGCCCGGAATACAAGGTGACCGCGGTGCAAGTGCGGCGCACCAACCGGCTGGCCGAATGGCAGGAAGAATTTGCCGAAAACGAAGTGGCGCTGAAACGCATTGCGCCACTGGCCACCGCCGCCGAATGACCGCGCACAACGCGACGCCCGAAAGCGCGAAACTGGTTCGCATGGCGAACCAGATCGCCGCCTATTTCCACGCCTACCCCGAAGCGACGGCGCTTGCCGGCGTGCGCAAACATCTGGTCGATTTCTGGACCCCGCGCATGCTGCAGGATTTACGGGCACATGCCGGAGATGCAGGCCTGGACAAGCTGGTTCAGCAGGTCATTCCGAGCCTGCCCGAAAAGGCGGCCTGAACCGGCGCCTCGCGCTATGCCGACCGGCGAGAAGAAAGCAGTTCTTTTTTGAAAAAAAGAACCAAAAAACTTTTTTCTGTTCCGGGCAGCACCGATGCCACAAGTCGAGTCCCGCCGCTGCAAGCAAAAGTCAAAAGTCTTTTGCTTCTTTTCTTCAGAAAAGAAGAATCTTCCTTCGTGCAAAACCCATAATTTCTATCCCTCGACGTTGTGGCGCTCAGTCACAACCCGCTCCACCGGCAGCCGCAACAGTGCCCGCGTTCCCACCCGCGCCATCGATTCCATCGCAAGTTCGCCGCCATGCGCCTGCATCAACTGGCGCGCGAGCGAGAGCCCGACGCCCAGCCCGCGCGTATCCGGCCCCCCGCCCGCCGCGCGCGTTGCCAGCAGCCCTGCCCCCTCGTCCTGCACCGCGAGTTCCCACCAGGCGTCACGCGTGGCCGCGCTGATTTCGATCCAGTCGCCGTCCCGCGTGCTGAGCGCGGCCCCGGTTACCACGCGCAGCAGCACCTGATGTAGCGCCCGCCGATCGCCGGTCAGCTTCACGTGACGCACCTGTTCAGCGATGCGCCAGCTTCGCCGCCCCGGCGCCAGCTGGCCTGCCACCTGCGCCACCACGAAATCCAGCAATGGCCCGAGCGCTACCTCCTCCTCCTTCAGCTTGCGCGAAGTGCCTGGTTGTTCCGTCTGGTCCAGCAGGGCTTCCGCCAGGTCCAGCAGAAACCGGCAAGTGCCGATGAGCGTCGGCTTCAGCTCGGCGGGGGCCTGTTCCGCGCTGCCGAGCAGGCCGAGAGCCGGTCCACGCAGGTCGCTCGCGGCCATGCGCGCGAGGCGCACCGCGTCCTTGCCAGTGGCCTCCACGGCCCGCAGGCGCGCCGTCAGCACGCGGCCGCGCCACGTCTGCCGGGCCAGGCCGACGGACGTGAGCACCAGGAGCACACTGAGAAAACCGGCGAGCGCAGCCATTGCGCCAGCATTGTCAGAAACTGGATACGGCGCGGTTAATTCGGCGCTGTTTCGGCCTCGCGCGCCAGGCCGTCGAACAAATCCAGCATGCGTTCCCGCCACGCATACACCGGATCATCCTCGGCCAGCATTTCCGGACCGCCCGCACAGCGTGCCCACTGGAACGCACCGAACACGGCATAGTCGGCGTAGGTCGGCTCGTCGCCGCCGAGAAAATCGGCGCCGGCGAGCGCCGCCCGCAACGGCACCAGGGCAGCCTGGGCTGCCGGCAGGTGCATCTCCTGCTCCTGCGCCGCGGCCTCAATGCTCATGCCGAGGCGCTTTTCCCGCGCGGCGCGGAATTGCGCCTCGGCGGAGCTTTTCACCTGTTTGAGCACCGCCGGCGCCACGAGCGGCAGCAGCGCCGGCTGTAACACATTATCCACCCAGGCGACGATGAAGCGCGCGTGCGCCAATCCCACCTCGCCGCCGAACAGGCTCGGTCCGTTCTGATAGGAATCTTCAAGATGCAGGGCGATCGCCGTACTGTCGCCGATCGCTTCGCCGTCATCCACCAGAACCGGCACCTGCTTGTAACCGTTCGGCAGTCCCGGCTCGCCGAAGTGCCAGCCGATCGTCTCGGCCCAAAGACCCTTGTGCGCCAGCGCCATGCGGATGCGCCAGCAGTAAGGGCTGAAGCGGACCGCATCGTCCCGGCCGGCCAGCTCATAGAGTTTCATCATACCGCGAACCTTTTCCCTCGCTTCCGAAACGCTGCTGGCGGCGCCGCCAAAATCGCCTATGATGCCCGGCATGAACGTGGTCACGCCAAAACCGCCCCGGCTGGTGATAGAGGTGGTGCACGATCTGGTCTGCCCTTGGTGTTACCTGGGCGTCCGGCGGCTGGCGCGTACCCTGGCCCGCCGGCGGGATCTCTCGGCGGAGCTCGCCTGGCGGCCCTTCCTCCTCAATCCCGACATGCCGCGCGCCGGCATGCCCCGCGCCGACTATGTCGTGCGCAAGTTCGGGGGAGAGGAACGCGCACGCCGCCTGTATGGTTCCATTACCGATATCGGCCATACCGAGGGCGTAAGTTTTCGTTTCGATCGCATCCGGCGCACGCCGTCCAGCGTGAACGCGCACCGCCTGGTGCGTTGGGCCGGCCGCTTCGGCCGTGCGGCGGAAATGGTGGAGGCGCTGTTCGCCGCCCATTTCACGGACGGGCGCGACATCGGCGACCTCACGGTGCTGGCGGCGATTGCGGCAAGTTGCGGGCTTAAGCCTGGTGCCGCGCATGCCTATCTCGTCAGCGATATGGACGCCGATTCCGTGCACGCCGACAATCTTCGCGCGCATCGACTCGGTATTAACGGTGTGCCGTGCTTCCTGATCGCCGGCCGACACGCCATTGCCGGCGCGCAGGAGCCGGAGGTAATCGAACGCCTGCTGGACGTCGCGACCGTCGAGGCGCAATTTCTCACTGTCGCGGATTAGCGCGCACGAAACCTGCCGCCAAAGATTACGTCGACCCGGCGTAAACCCCCAGCTCACAAAGCAGCCAGCTACCGCCGCATTCACCCGCGTGACGTCTCCGCGTTCGCATGCCGCGCCGCATCGGCGACCGCCTGCCACCTGCCCCGATTCGGCATGCCCCGTACTACATACCATCGTAGCGGAAGGAAAGCCCCAAGGGCCCATTTTCCGCGGTGCACGCCGCATCACAACCTGCTTGGCGTTTGCCGATGACGCTCTGTCAGAATGCTGAACGAAACATAACCTTGGGTCGGGCAACCGTTGGTCCCACCGCCGATTCACGGTCAGGGGCATAATCCACGGAAAGGCGTTCCAATGTTAAAACAAGTTTTACCCGGCTTGGCCGCCGCCCTGTTGAT
>DATJOH010000054.1:0-5699 GCA_035507235.1 Acetobacteraceae bacterium | reverse complement strand
GGCGGCACCTCCTTCATCGCGGGGCTGGAGGATCGCACTTTTCCTTACGGTTTCTCGCCTTCCGCGGTTGAGGCCGTCGTGCAGTCCGATCTTTGCGTGGCCCTCGGCACCGAGCTTGGCGAGCCGGTGCATTACGGCCGGACCCGGCACTGGGCTGGCAACAATGCAAATCGCAAATGGATCTATGTCGAGCAGGATCCGACCACGATCGGCGTCAATCGTCCCATCGACGTGCCGCTGGTGGGCGATCTGCGTGCCGTCGTGCCGCAGCTTGTGGAAGCGCTCAAAGGATCGCCGCGTTCGCCCTCACCGAATCTTCCGCGCTGGATCAAGGAGGATGCGGACAGGCTGACGGAGCTCGCGGCAACCGCGCCAAGCGGCCGCACACCGGTCCATCCTGCCCGTTTCGTTGTCGAGGCGACAAAAGCCTTCCCCAAGGACGGCATCATGGTGCGCGATGGCGGCGCCACCGTCATTTTCCAATGGACCTATTCGCAGGCGAAACCGCACGACGTGGTCTGGAACCAGAATTTCGGCCATCTCGGCACCGGCCTTCCCTACGCCGTCGGCGCCTCCATCGCCGAAGGCGGCAAGCGGCCGGTGATGCTGCTGACCAGCGATTCCGCGTTCCTGTTCCATATCTCCGAGCTCGAAACCGCCGCGCGCACGAAACTGCCCCTGGTGTGCGTCGTCGGCGTGGACCACCAATGGGGCCTGGAGGTAGGCGTCTACAAACGCACCTTCGGCATGCAGTCGGCGGAAACCGGCGTCCACTGGAGCAAGGATGTGCGCTTCGATAAAATCGCTGAAGGCCTGGGCTGCTACGGCGAATTCGTCGAGCATGAGGAGGATATCGGGCCCGCCATTCAGCGGGCGTACGCCTGCGGCAGGACCGCGGTGATCCATGTTGCTATCGATCCGAAAGCAAATTCCGAGGAAATGCCGAATTATCAGGAATTCCGGACCTGGTATGCGGAGGGCACGCAATAGGGAGATTCTTCTTGTTGTGAGGAAACGAAGGGTCTTGCCTAACGCCTCTGATATCAACCGCATTAAGAACGACTCACCAGCAAAGGAAGTCAAGCGTCAAGAAAGCAGTTCTTTTTTTGAAAAAAAGAACCAAAAAACTTTTCTCTTTTAAGGGCGGCGTCGATTCCACGCATATGGACCCGCTGCTGCGAGCCAAAGTCAAAAGTTTTTTGTTTCTTTTTTTCAAAAAAGAAATACTTCTTTCTGTCCTCTCTTGCTTCGCCGACACGTCAATCTCAATGCGAGTTATTAATATACGCTGCGCCATCGGAACTGCGATACCGTAGCGCTTCCACTAATAGAGCGAACGCTGGCGCCATCTGGCGGCGGCTCGGATAATAGAGGTGGTAGCCGGGGAAGGATGGGCACCAGTCGGCGAGCACCTGCACAAGTCGGCCGTCGGCGATGCAGGGCGCTGCCACGTCTTCCAGCACGCAGGCCAGGCCAAAGCCTTCGATTGCCGCCCGCAATGTCGTGGCACTGTCATTGAACACAAGCTGACCATCGACGCGCACATTCAGGGCGCGTCCGTCCTTGCCGAATTCCCACGCATAGAGCCCGCCCGACGTCGGCAGCCGCAAATTGATGCAGCTGTGGCGGGTAAGATCGGGCGGCGTGTTCGGAGGCGGGCAAACGGCGAAATAAGCCGGCGCGCCGACAACGGCCATGCGCATATCCGGCCCGATGCGCACGGCAATCATATCCTTGGCAACCTGCTCGCCGAGGCGGACGCCGGCATCGTATCGCTCGGTCACGATATCGGTCAGCGCCGAATCGATCGAGAGTTCCACCTTGACGTCCGGATAGCTTGGCAGCAGCCGCGCCAGCGCGGGCCACAAAATCATCTCGGCAGCGTTCCGGCTTGTCGTGATCCGGATCGTGCCGGCGGGTTTATCGCGCAACGCACTCAGCGCGGCGAGCTTGCCTTCGATATCGTCGAACGCCGGGCGCAACGTTGCCAGCAACAATTCGCCTGCTTCGGTGGCGGCCACGCTGCGCGTGGTGCGGGTGAGCAGGCGCAGCCCAAGCCGCGCCTCCAGGCGCCGGATGGTATGGCTCAGCGCCGACTGGGAGGTGCGGAGCCTCGCCGCCGCGCGGGTGAAGCTGCGCTCCTCCGCCACGGCCAGCAGCGCCAGCAGATCCGCGAGCTCGTCCCGCTGCATTCATGAATTTCCGATATAGGTTCATGCGCATTCTAGCGTCTAATCGCAAAGCGGCGCAGCCCCTAAATCGGCGCCAGGCTGACGGCCGGTCGCCGGACAACGGACCGGACGGCGGGCTTTCGCCATCGCGGGCGGTGGCTCCCTTCTCAGGACAAAGGAATACAGCGATGCAAAAGCGCAAACTCGGCGCGAGTGGGCTTGAAGTTTCGGCCATCGGCCTGGGCTGCATGGGACTGAGCTTCGGCTACGGCCCGGCCACGGAGCGCGAGGTGGCGATCGCCCTGCTTCGCGCGGCCGTGGAACGCGGGGTCACCTTCTTCGACACCGCCGAAGCCTATGGCCCCTTCGCGAACGAGGACCTGGTCGGCGAGGCGCTGGCGCCGTTTCGCGACCGGGTGGTGATCGCGACCAAGTTCGGTTTCGCGGACGCCAACCCGCAGCTTGGCGTGGACAGCCGGCCGGCGCGCATCAGGGCGGTCGCCGAGGCCTCGCTGAAGCGCCTCAAAACCGATCATATCGATCTGTTCTATCAGCACCGCGTCGACCCGAACGTGCCGATCGAAGACGTCGCCGGCACCGTCAAGGAATTGATACGCGAGGGCAAGGTGAGGCATTTCGGCCTTTCCGAGGCCGGCGCGCAAACCATACGCCGCGCCCATGCGGTGCAGAAGGTTACAGCGTTGCAAAGCGAATATTCCTTGTGGTGGCGCGAGCCGGAGGCGGAAATCCTGCCCACGCTGGAGGAACTCGGCATCGGCTTCGTGCCGTTCAGCCCGCTTGGCAAGGGCTTCCTGACCGGCGCGATCACCGCGAACACCGAATTCGCGAGCAACGATTTCCGCAACATTGTGCCCCGCTTCACCCCGGAGGCGCGCCGCGCGAACCAGGCACTGGTTGATCTGCTCGGCCAGATCTCGGCGCGCAACCAGGCGACCGCGGCGCAAATCGCGCTCGCCTGGCTGCTGGCGCAAAAGCCCTGGATCGTTCCGATTCCCGGCACGACGAAGTTGCATCGGCTGGAGGAGAACCTGGGCGCCGCCGACCTTCACCTGACGGCGGCCGAACTGCGCGACATCGACAGCACCGTTTCTCGCGTTCCCGTGCAGGGCGCCCGCTATCCGGAGCAGATGCAGCGGCTCGTTGGCCGCTAGGGCGCATCGGCCGCGCTAAAAACCACTGCGAAAATAGCAAGTTAGCGGTTTGCCGGGGAGGAAGAGATGCGGTAGAATGGCGGCCTTGACGGGGGTCCCGTTCCTCCCGGCCCTGCAGGTCGTTACGCGTTCGTAGTGAGCGGCAGCGCCCGTTGGATGGGTGGCCGAGCGGTTTAAGGCAGCGGTCTTGAAAACCGCCGTGGGTGCAAGCCCACCGTGAGTTCGAATCTCACCCCATCCGCCATTTTGTCCACAACCATCAATGAGTTACACCGAATTCCATCGACTGACCTACGTCTTTACCTACGAGTCCTTTGGCGGCTAGCTTTCAATTACCGCTAGCAGCGAAGCTGCTCCTCGGCTAACCTAGCGGGCCGGCAACCCTGGAAACGACCCGAACGTCCTACCAGATATAGCGCCTTCGCGATCCGGGCCGAATTCCTAGCCGCTGCCCCAATGCCCCGCATTCCGGCGGAGGTGAAAGAGCGACTATTGCGGCGATCACCTCGGAGCTGCCTCTCCTTGGAGGCCATTTCGCCTCGCTTCACCTGACCTGGACCGCGCCAAAGGCCACAGGGTCCCTAGTCCTGCGGCCATGGGTTCGAATCGTTCTTTGACCTCGCCGGCAGGTTGCCGAGGATGCGCGCGGAAGTTCCGGCTCGCCGAACTTCCTCTCTTGTCAGAAGCCGAGGTTGGGCAGTCGTGCAACAATTTGCTGACGCGTTCGATGCGGTGCGCGCGATGGACATCGGCGTCGATAAGGACGTCAGGGACCGATCGGATGGCCCCGACGGCCCAGGTCCCTTGATCAGTGGTAGCTGATCACCCGCGGGGAACATCGAAGAAACCTGGACCGGCGGATCGTCAGGCGAGCATGTCACACTGCCGGTCAGCGTGGCGCTTGGCGCCCTTGCGCTTCGCGGGCTGCGGGGCTTTAGAGGCGATCGCATCACGCAACGTCGAGGCCGGAATGGTAGTTCCTGCACAGATGCGCCCTCGCAAGTCTGCTTGTTTTGGCTCTAGCTTCACCAACCGGCCAAGGACGTTCAGAACGCCCGTTCTTGATCGCGCCCGCGAACGGCAAACACGCGCGGTTTGTGCGCCCTAGGGAGAGAGCGATGCGCGGCTTCGCACTGGGGAGATCGTCCACGCGTTCGGATCGATCAACGGCGGGTAGTGTTGAGCCGGTACTGACTCACACCCCAAACGTCGCCGCCGGCATGGCCGAATAGGCCGGCGACCGCCAGGAAAAACAGACGCCAGCGGCGTGTCCAGAGCACCGCCTCATCGCCGTAAGTGTCGCGGAGAACCGGCGCCAGGACCGCGGCGCTTCGGTCGAAGTTAGCGAGCCAGTGCAAGGCGGTGCGTTGATAATGCACGCCGCTCCAGCGGCACTCCGCCGCGATCGTGAAGAGATCGCTGAAATGCGATAGGAGGGTGTGGCTTGGCATCACACCGCCAGTAAAGAAATGTTGGCCAATCCAATCCGCGCCATGTTCATGATCAAAGCGATATGGTATCGTGCGATGCGTAAAGACGTGGAGGAACAGGCTGCCGCCGGGCGCGAGCCAGGTCCGGACGCGAGTGAGCAACTCGCGCCAATTCGCCATGTGCTCGAACATTTCGATGGAAACGATACGGTCAAATGTTTGTGATGGTGCGAATTCGTTCATATCGGCCGTGTGGACTGTCAGATTGCCGAGCCGACGCGCCGCCACCTGTTGTTCGATATAGGCGCGCTGGCCTGCGGAATTGGAAACCGCGGTGATGCGGCTGCGTGGATAGCGCGCAGCGAGATAAAGCGAAAAACTGCCCCAGCCGCAGCCGAGGTCCAGCACGCTTTGCCCGTCCGCCAACTCGGCCATGTCGGCACTTGCATCAAGCGCGACTTTTTCCGCGCGGGCGAGTGTCGCGTTGGCGTCTCGATAGAGGCAGCAGGAGTATTTTCGACGCGGGCCAAGCACATGGCCAAAGAACGCCTCGGGAAGTTCATAATGCTGGGCGTTGGCGGCTGCGGTGTGCACGGCAACGGGCTGGCTGTTCATGGCAGCAACGAATTCGGCGTCACCGCCGCCGTGGCGCGCAAGCTCGCGCGCGCTGCGACGTACCATGGCGGCGATGCCGGCGCGCAGCAGCGGATCGGGCAGATCCAGCCGCTCGGCGGCGCTGGTGGCAAGGGAGGCAAGATTCATGGTGTGGTTCGTTTCGGTGGCAAGGGGAAGAACGCGGAAACGCGTGCCTGGTAGGCGCGGAAGGCGTCGCCGCGCCGCTCCAGCATCGATTTTTCCAACGGCGGCACGCCGGAAACATAGCGGAGCAGGAAGAACATCAGCACGGGAGCCGCGATCGCGAGGGC
>DATJOH010000053.1:0-7204 GCA_035507235.1 Acetobacteraceae bacterium | reverse complement strand
TAACACAACCGCGCCGGCGGCCAGGGCTGCACCGCCCAGGGCGAATTTTCGGCGGGTCAAGGAAAGGTCTTCTTTTTTGAAAAAAAGAAGCAAAAAACTTTTGCTCTTGGGTTCCGTGTTGCACGGTCGCCTACAGCCAAGGGGGCAACAGGCAAAAGTCTTTTTGCTTCTTTTTCTTCAGAAAAAGAAGAATCTTCCTTCCTATGCATTGATAAGTGCTCCCCGAAGATAGTCGTTCAAGAACTTTCCGTCCGGGTCAAGGCTCTGGCGCACCTGCATGGCATCCTTGAAGCGCGGGTAAAGTGCGGCAAAGTCACGTGCCCGCAGCGAATTGAGTTTCCCCCAATGCGGCCGGCCGCCATAGCGACGTAGGATGGGTTCCACCAGTTCGAACAGGAACGCGTAATCGTTCTGGTAGTAGGCGTGCACGGCGATGGAGCCGGAAGGGCGCTGATAGAATGGCGAGAGCCAGGCATCATCGGCGGCGATGCAGCGCAGTTCGAACGGGAAGAACACGTCCGGCCGGTTTTTCTCCACGGTGGCGAGCACTTCCCGTGCGGCCGCGGCCTGCGCTTCCGCCGGCAGATGATATTCCATTTCGTTGAAGCGCAGCGGGCGCTCGTTGGAGAGCAGTTTGTAGCTGTCATCCACGGCGATTTGCGGCGGGTTGTCGCGCAGCGCGGCGCGGGCCGCCCACAGGCGGAGTTGCGGCACCAGCCAGAAAATATCGCGCAGTTTTTTCAGATCCAGGACGGCCTGGTTTTCTACATCGGGGCCGCGCGGTTGCACCGGATCGGTGGTGGGATCGGATGTGATGACGGCGCTCGTGCCGGTGAACGGAATGATGTAGATTTCCACCGTCCGGTGGGTTTTCTTCAGGTTTGGCCAATCCTCGAGCGCTTCCTGGGTCGGCCGCAGCACGGTCTGTTTGCGAATGCGGGACAATGCGCGGTTCTGCAGCGTCACTTCGGTGAGAATGCCGAACGCACCCAGGCCGACCCGCGCCGCGTTGAAAACATCCGGGTTTTCGGTGGCGGAGGCTGTCAGCACGTCGCCGTGTGCCGTCACCATGCGAAAGCCGATGACGCCGCCGTGCAGAGCGGGCTGCGCCATGCCGGTGCCATGCGTGCCGGTGGCCAGCGCGCCGCCCAAGGCCTGCTTGTTGATGTCCGGTTGGGCGAACATTTCCTGGCCGATGCCGCCGAGCAGCGCCCCCGCTTCGCCGAGGCGCGTGCCCGCGCGCAGTACGGCCTGCAATTTGTCGGCGTCGTGGCTGACCAGGCCGGAAATATTATCCAGCGACACCAGCGTTTCTGGCGTCGGCACCAGGGCGGTGAAGGAGTGGCCGGCGCCCACGGCGCGTATCGGCGCCTTGGCCGTTTTCAGCAGCGAGGCAAGCTCATCTTCGTTCGCCGGCGCGGCGCGCTGCGCCGGGTAGGATGTTCTGATGCCGGACCAGTTGCGCCAGACCAGGTGGCCGGCTGCATCGGTTTCCGGCGGCACCGGCGGCTCGATGTCCCGGCGCCGCTCCACAATGATGTCGGTGGCGGCGACCCCACCGGCGGCCACTGCCACCGTGCCGGCACCTGCCAGCACCACTCTGCGCAGCACCATTCTCCCCCCTACGACCCGTCTTCCGGCCGGGCGGCCATGAAGCGGATCAGTTTTTTGGTGTCTTCCGCCGTGCAGGCGAAACACTGCCCGCCGGCCGGCATGCCGTTATAGCCGTTCAGCGCGTGATTGAGCAGCACCGGCAGGCCTTGCGCCCAGCGTGTATCCCAAGCGTAATGATACCCCGTCGGTGGGGCACCGCTGCCGGCCACGCCATGGCAGTTCCGGCAGGAAGCCCGGTAGAGCCCGGCCAGCCGCGTATCCGTCGGCATCATGGCAGCCGCCCGCGCGGCGACCTTTGCCGGATCCTCCGGCGCTGCGCGCTTGCATGACGTGGTGCCGAACAGCGCGAACACCAGGGCGAGGCAGAGCAGGGGGCGTAGCGGCTTCATCATGCAGTCCATTTTTTGGCGGCGCTTATGCCACGGCGATTTTTCAGGCGCCTACGGTGGTTCAGCAGGAAACTACCCAGATTCGCAGTCTGTCCGCGTACGAGCCCGGGGCGCTGGCGTTTTCGGCACTGCGGATGCAAACTCCCGCCAACAACATAAGGGGACATAGGTATGTTGAAACGCTCGATTGCCGTGGCAGCTTTGCTGCTCGGCCTGCCGTGTGCCGCGCTGGCCGATCAGTCGGCCGCATATTGCACCTCGACCGGCGGCGCGGTGCAGACGCGCATTCCGACCTACGGGACCAATGGCGGCACGTCGCTGCCGCTCGCGCATCCGAAGCAGTTTTGTGAATATACCTCCAAGGACGGGACCACGCATATTGATCTGCTGCTTTCCACGCTTTTCACCAAGCAGCCGACGCTTGCCGCACTCGCTTATTACGCGGAAGTGCCGTTCAACGGCTCGGGCTGCGAGGGATCGCCTGGTTCCTGCTACTGTTCGCAAATTGGCGGCACCGATCTGTTCGGCGGCATCAACGCCGCGGGCGGCGGCTGGGTGCTCAGCACCGACAACACCAATGTGCTGGATGCCTGCATCTTTCCCGATCTTTCGAGTATCGATACGTACGGTTTGTTTTACCACTCGGCCGGTATCATCCGCGGGCGCAATTTGAAGAAATTGCTCCGGTATAAGAATCCATACTGAAATAAAGGCCAGAGGGCGTCGTGCGAAGCACGCATTCGCGTGACGTCCCCCTGCCCCCCTGGACCCCCAATGGGCCCTTGGGCCCCAGACCCCATTATCAGATGGCCTTGATCATCAGCTTGCCGAAATTCTCGCCGGAAAAGAGTTTCAGCAATGTTTCGGGGAAGGTTTCGAGACCTTCGACGATATCCTCGCGGGATTTCAGTTTGCCTTCGCGCAGCCAGGCGGCGAGGTGCTGCATGCCTTCGGCGTAACGGCTGGCATAGTTGAACACCACGAAGCCTTCCATGCGGGCGTTGTTCACCAGCAGCGACAGATAATTTTTCGGGCCGCTGACGGGGCCGGTGTTGTTGTATTGGGAGATGGCGCCGCAGATGATGACCCTTGCCTTGCGGGCGAGGCGGGCGAGGCAGAGATCAAGGATTTCGCCGCCGACATTGTCGAAATAGATATCGATGCCTTTGGGGCAATGGCGGGAAAGGCCTTTGCCGATGTCTTCGTTCTTATAGTCGATGCAGGCATCGAAGCCGAGCTCTTCGGTGACGTAGCGGCATTTCGCTTCGCCGCCGGCGAGGCCGACGGCGCGGGCGCCCTTGATGCGGGCGATCTGGCCGACGAGGGCACCGACGGCGCCGCTGGCGGCGGATACGACCACGGTTTCCCCCGATTGGGGATTGCCGATATCGAGCAGGCCGAAATAGGCGGTCATGCCGGGCATGCCAAGGGCCGAAATGAACAGCGGCAGAGGCGCAATGGCGGGATCAATCTTTTGCACGCCGGCCGCTTCCGCGATTGCGTAATCCTGCATGCCGAAAACGCCGACGGCGTAATCGCCTTCCTTGAAGGCGGGGCTGCGGCTGGCGACAACTTCGCCGACGGCGCCGGCGCGCATGATGTCGCCGAGCTTTATCGGCGGGACGTAGCTGCGCGCGTCATTCATCCAGCCGCGCATGGCGGGATCGAGGGAAATATAGTGGTTGCGCACCAGGATCTGGCCATCGGCGGGGACCAAGGCGGGTGAAGTTTCGAAGCTGAAATCGCCGCGCTTGGGCAGGCCCTCCGGCCGGGCAATAAGCTTCCACTGGCGGTTGGCGGGCTGGTTCATGACGCTTCCCCTTGGGTATTTACCCTATCTTCCCGTCCCGCCGGGGTTTGGCAAGGGGCTCGGCGGGAAGGTGGCAGCAGCAGCGGCGGGTTGAAGCTGCCAAAACGGTGCTACATCAAACCAATACGATCGAACGGGGCTATTTCGCTACCATGACGTCCGACGCCTTGATGACGGCGTGCGCCTTGTCGCCCACGCGCAATTCCAGATCGTCGATTGCCTCATTGGTGATGGAGGCGTGCACGGTGACACCACCGCCGATATCGATATGCACGTGCCCGGTTGTGTGGCCTTTTGTTACAGCAGTGACAGTGCCAGGAATTTGGTTGCGCGCGCTGAGCTTCATTCTGCTTCCCCTGAATTCTGTTGGGCTTCCATGATATCCACCGCATGGGAACGGTCCGAGGTTCTTATCACGGAAAAGTGATATGGGTAAACGGCTGAGAAGGGCTCGGAAAAAGCCGCCCGGTGCGTAACACCATCATTGGCCGCTCGACAGGTTCGCGGCAAGTCACCACCATAGAAATGCGTCAGAGGAGTGGTGGCCATGTTCAGCATAGAGTGGCTGAAGGGGGCAGCCCTGATCAGCACGGAAGAGACTTGGCTCGGGGACGTGCGGGACGCGATCAAGCTGGCGCAGCGGCGCGCCGCTTCCGTTCAGGATTGCCCGCAGGCGCAGCGGCCGGATTGTTTTCGCATCACCGCCGAGGATCGCGGTCTCGCGGCAATCGTCTATCCCATTTAGAAATGGGGCCGGCCGGCGCCATGTGGCACCGGCCGGATAGGTAGCCTAGCGTTGGCCGCCGTGGCTCTGTTCGCCGCCCTTGCGGCCGGCTTCGCTGGCGCGCTCACGATCATTGGCGAAGTTGCCTTGAGTGCCCGTTTGACCGCCGGTGCTGTGGCTGGTGCCGCTCTGGCTGCCGCCGCTGTGGCTATGTTCGCCACCTTTGCGCCCGGCTTCCGCGGCTTTTTCGCGATCGTTCGAGAAATTGCCGGGATTGCTGTGTTGGGTCGATGCCATGTGAACTGTTCCCTTACTCGTGTGCCGCGGACAATGCCGCGACAACGACTAAACGAATCATCCACCGGGACTGTTCGCTGCCATCGCAGAGACGTGTACAATTGCCAGTGCAGGAAATCTGCCGTAACGAAACTATTAGGCGTGATTAACGGGTTTTTTGGACCTGCGTGGTCTCGCGCTGCAATTCCAGGGTGAGCCAGCGCTCCTCCGCCGCGGCGAGTGCCGCGCTGTCGCGCCCGAGCGAAGCGGTCACGGCGCGAAAAGTTTTTGCATCGCGTTCGTAGAGCGTGGCGTCCGCGAGGACCGCCTGGTGGCGCGCGATTTCCGCCTCGAGGCGTGCAATTTCAGCGGGCAGCGTTTTCAGCGCATGCTGATCCTTGAAGGACAGGCCACGCGTCTGCGGACGTGTGGGCGGGGCCGGCGGGGATTTGGCGGCACCGGCTTTTGCGGCCTGCCTTGGCTGCGGGGCGGCTGGTTCGCCGCGCTGGCGCAGCATGTCGCTGTAGCCGCCGGCATATTCCACCCAGGTGCCGTCGCCTTCCGCGGCGATTGTGCTGGTGACGACGCGATCGAGGAAATCGCGGTCGTGGCTGACCAGGATGACCGTGCCTTTATAGTCGGCTAACATATCTTCGAGCAGATCGAGCGTTTCCAGATCGAGATCGTTGGTCGGCTCGTCCAGGATCATTAAATTGGATGGTTTCGCCAGCGCGACGGCCAGCATGAGGCGGCCGCGCTCGCCGCCGGAGAGCACGCCGACGGGGGTTTTGGCCTGCTCCGGGCGGAACAGAAAATCCTTCATGTAGCCGATAACGTGGCGTTTTTCGCCGTGGACATTGACGGTATCGCCGCCACCGCCGGTAAGGGTTTCGGCGAGCGTGCGCGCGGGATCGAGGCTGGCGCGGGTCTGGTCCAGCGAAACGATCGCGAGGTTGGTGCCGAGGCGCACTTCGCCAGTATCGGCGGCGAGCGTGCCGGTGAGCAGGCGCAGCAGCGTGGTTTTGCCGGCGCCGTTCGGGCCGACGATGCCGAGCCGGTCGCCGCGCAGGATGCGGGTGGAGAAATCCCGAACCACGCAGCGGCCGCCGAACGATTTACCGATATTTTCCGCGGTGGCGACGAGCTTGCCGCTGCCTTGTGCCTCCGCCGCGGCGAGCGTGACGTTGCCCAGCGCGCGCACGAAAGTTCGTTTGGCGTCGCGCAGGGCGGCAAGTTCGGCGACCCGGCGGACGTTGCGCTTGCGGCGCGCGGTGACGCCGTAGCGCATCCAGTGCTCCTCGCGCACGATCTGGCGCGCCAGCTTGTGTTGCGCATGCTCCTCCTGTGCCAGCACCTCATCGCGCCAGGTTTTGAATTCGGCGAATCCGCGCTCGGCGCGCAGCGTGCGGCCGCGATCGAGCCAGATGACGGCGCGGCCGATGCGCTCGAGCAAACGGCGGTCGTGGCTGATCAGCACCAGGGCGCCGCGATACAAGGTCAGCGCCGCTTCCAGCCATTCAATGGCGGGTAGGTCCAGGTGGTTGGTGGGCTCGTCCAGCAGCAGCAGATCAGGGGCGGGGGCGAGCACGCGGGCGATGGCGGCGCGGCGGGCCTCGCCGCCGGAAAGGGTGGCCGGGTTCTCCTCGCCGGTAAGGCCGAGATCGCGAAGCGCGGCGACGGCGCGGTGCGGATCGTCGGCGGGGCCGAGGCCACGCTCGACATAGGCGAGGGTGGTGGGCGCGCCGGCGAAATCGGGCTCCTGCGGGAGATAGCGGATGGTGGTGCCGGGCTGCAGGAACAGCTCGCCTTCCTGCGCCGGCAGCAGCCCGGCACAGATCCGCAGCAGCGTCGATTTACCGGAGCCATTGCGGCCAACCAGGCAGAGCCGCTCGCCGGGCGCGACCGCAAGTTCGGCGCCGGCGAGCAGGTGCTGGCCGCCATGCGTAAAATGGATGTCGCGGGCGTGAAGAATGGGCGGCATGCAGGTTCCTCTGCGAAGGCGGCAAGGACCACCGATGCACCCGCGCTGGCAAGCGCTTGCCGTGGCGCCAACGCACTCCAACTGTGGCGTGACGGGCGCTCGCATGGCTGACCATCACGCCAGCGCGATTTGGCTACAATTTGGTGACAGCCGCGTGCTATGTGCATCGCAACATAGGCAGCATCGTTATCACCTCCTGAAGGGCCGGCGCGACGAACGTGACGAAAATCATCAGTTGGAACCTACTGCGCCTGACCGGCGCCAAAATTGGCGACGTGGTGCGCCTGGCCCGGCACGAGCGGCCGGATTTGCTGCTTCTGCAGGAGGCGACGCGGGAAATCGATGCGCTGCCGGAATTCCTGGGCGGATTTTATCACCGCGTGCCGCTGCCCGGGCGCATTCATGGCCTG
>DATJOH010000052.1:0-5189 GCA_035507235.1 Acetobacteraceae bacterium | reverse complement strand
AAGTTTTTTGGTTCTTTTTTTCAAAAAAGAACATCCTTCCTTGCGTTATATGACAAAGGAAAACGCCACCATGCTGATCGATGGTAGATTTGTCGCGGGCGAAGGTGAGCCGGAACAGCTTTTCAACCCGCGAACCGCCGCGCCCATGGAGGAACTTGTCAGTGCCTCGCTGGAACAGGTCGATCAGGCGGTTGCAGCCGCGCGCCAGGCCTTCCTGACCTGGGGGCGCACCACGCCGGCGGAACGCAGTGCCTTGCTGCTCAAACTTGCAGATTCCATCGAACAGAATGCGGATCACCTGGCCGACATCGAGTCGCGCAACACCGGCAAGCCGCGCCACGCCATGCGCGGCGACGAAATTCCTGCCATTATCGACGTTTTCCGCTTCTTTGCCGGTGCCGCGCGCACCATGCCCGGGCTAGTCGCGGGTGAATATTCGGCGGGTTTCACCAGCATGCTGCGGCGCGATCCGGTCGGCGTCATAGGTAGCATCGCGCCTTGGAACTACCCGCTGATGATGGCGGCCTGGAAACTGGCGCCCGCACTCGCCGGCGGCAACACGGTCGTGATCAAGCCTTCGGAAAACACGCCACTTTCCCTGATCGCCCTGTCCCACCATATCGCGGAAATATTCCCCCCCGGCGTCGTCAATGTGGTGCTCGGCCGCGGCAATATCATCGGCCAGCACATTATCGACCATCCTGGCATCGATATGGTGTCACTGACCGGCGATGTCGGCACCGGCCGTAAGGTCATTGCGGCGGCCGCGTCTTCCTTGAAGCGCACCCATCTCGAATTGGGCGGCAAGGCGCCCGTGCTGGTATTCGATAACGCCGATCTCGATGCAGTCGTGCAGGGCCTTCGCGCCTTCAGCTTCTATAATGCCGGCCAGGATTGCACGGCCGCCTGCCGTATTTATGCGGATGGAAAAATCTACGAAAATCTCGTCGCCGACCTGGCAAGCACCGCCAACAGCATTCGCTATGGTGAGGCGGACGATGACCGGAATGAAATTCCGCCGCTGATTTCGGCCCGTCAGCGCGACCGCGTGAGCGGCTTCGTGGATCGCGCGCTGGAATCAAACCACATCCATCTCGCGGCGGGTGGACATCGCGGCGCCGCCGGCTTTTACTATCAGCCGACCGTCCTGGCCGGCGCCCACCAGCAGGATGAAATCGTCCAGCGCGAAATCTTCGGCCCCGTCGTCAGCGTCACCCGCTTTACCGATACCGAGCAAGCCATTGCGTGGGCCAACGATTCTCCCTATGGCCTGGCGTCGTCGGTGTGGACCCGCGATGTCGGCCGCGCCATGGCCACCGCCGCCCGCCTCCGCTATGGCTGCACCTGGGTCAATTGCCATTTCTCCACGGTGAGTGAAATGCCGCATGGCGGCTTGAAACATTCCGGCTACGGCAAGGATCTTTCGATGCTGTCGCTGGAGGATTACACGGTGGCGCGGCACGTGATGGTGCGGCTCGCATAATCCGTGCACAGCAACGCCATCGCCTGACATATGCCTAGAAACCATCAGGATACCCATGCCTTCTCTCGGCGCTGACATTTCTGCCTGCCTCTCCTCCGTACAGCGGCCGGGTGATTTCTGCATCGGCGGCATGCGCGACATTGTCATGCCGACTATCGACGTGGCGGCTGTAGGCAGACTGGCATTTCCCATCCTGCCGGGGCAACTCACCGATCTTATCCGCGCCGCTGAGGCTGCACCCTACGGAAGGGGCGAGGACACCATCGTCGATCGCAACGTTCGCCGCACCTGGCAAATCCATGCGGGCAAGGTTCAAATCGGGGGGCGTCGTTGGGCGTCAACGCTTGCGGACGTCACATCTGGCGTGGCAAAGGGCTTAGGTGTCGGCGATTCCGTTGCGGCAGAATTTTACAAACTGCTGATCTACGATGAGGGCAGCTTTTTCATCGAACATCGTGACACCGAAAAGGCGCCGCGCATGTTTGCCACCATGCTGTTGGTGCTGCCGTCTGCCCATGCCGGCGGCGATCTGGTGGTTCGGCACCTGGGGCGGGAAGTGGTGTTCGACCTGCAACCAACGGAACCTTCCGAAATCGGCTTTGCCGCCTTTTATGCCGATTGTGTACACGAAGTGCGTCCTGTCACGGCGGGCGGCCGTGTCGTACTGGTCTATAACCTTTGCTTCCGCGGGAAGAATTCGCCGCCGGAGCCGCCGGATTATCGGGCGGAACGTGATTGCACTGCCCGGCGTTTGCGGCGCTGGCAAACCGGGCAGGCGCCCGAAAAGCTCATACTGCCTCTGGAACATGCCTACACGCCGGCAGAAATCGGTTTCACAACGCTAAAAGGTCGTGACGCTGCTGTGGCCGGCCTGCTCGCCGCTGCCGCGGCCGACGCAGCCTGTGATCTTCATGTCGCCCTCGTTTTGGTGGAGGAGAGCGGCAGCGCCGATCACACCGGCGGCTACAGCCGCTACGAAGATGAGGAGGACGAATTCGAAATCATCGAGGTCTGCGAGGGCGCCAACAGCCTGTCGCATTGGCAGAGCCCCGACGGCAGCGTGGCCGGATTCGGCGCGATACCGTTTGATGAGAGCGAGATTTGGCCGGCCGACTTTTTTGCGGAGCTGGCGCCAGACGAAATTCATTTTCATGAGGCAACTGGCAATGAGGGTGCCAGCTTTGAGCGCACCTACCGGCGTGCGGGGCTGGTGTTGTGGCCGAGCGAGCGGCGGCTCGCCATCGTGGCCGAAGCCGGCCTTCAGGCTTCGCTGCCTTACCTCGAGCATCTAGCGGCGCAATGGAAGCGAACTGCCGGCACGCCGGCGGAGCCGTTTTGGCAGGAAGCAGCCACGCTCGCGTCTCTGATCATACGGCGATGGCCGCGCGCGTCGCGGCCACACGACGAAGGTTTCGCAGCGAGCAGGATGCTGGCAGCGGTGGCGAGCCTGGCCAACGTCGAGTGCATCGCGCAGTTTCTCGCGTCGGTGAGCGCGGAAGGGATTTATGGCGAACCAGACAATGCAGCGATCGCGCAGGCCGCAGCGCTATTACCACCGGCGCAGGCGACGGATCTGCTGGTGCGCATCATGGCACGCAATGCGCCACTCCAGCCGGCAGCCTGCGCCAATATGCTGAGGCTTTGCGGGGAGGCGACGCTCCAACCGGTCGGGGACCTGGCGGCGATTGGCGCCGCGCTGGTCGATGCCCTGCCGGTAAAACCCGCGCAAGCTCCGCTCGTGGATGACGAATCCGAGGCGGCGGCCGAGCCCGAGGCGGAGGACGCAACGCCGGGTTTCGTTCGGGACCTGCTGACCGCTCTGAGCAGGACCGAATCCGCGCTTGCCGTGCGGGCGGCCAAGAAATTGCTGGCTGCCCCGTCCGTCTATAGTCTCGACCAGGTGCTGCTGCCTGCAATTCTTGCATTGTCGAAGCGCGGCGAGAGCGCCTCTTGGCCGGCCGTCTCGCTGCTCCGGAAGGCTTGTCTGCGGCATCTGCGCAAGCGAATTGCCGAAAAACTCGAAGCGCCCGCGAACTGGACTCGCGCCAATCCGGTGACATGCACATGCGCCGATTGCCGCGACCTCGGGAGGTTTCTGGCCGACCCGCGTCAGCCTGTCTGGCGGTTCAAGGCCGCCGCGGATCGCCGTCGGCACGTCGAGAGCAATGCGCGTGGCGCCAAATGCGATCTCGATTACGTTACCGAACGACACGGCAGCCCGCACGTGCTGGTCGCCACCAAGAATCAAGCCAGTTATGAACGACGCTTGACGCAGCGCAATCGTGACCTGGAACACCTCGCCGCAATGGGCGGTTAGGCATATTACGGCATGATCGCTTTAGGGCAAATCTGGAAAGGTCGAGGGGGTCCTGTGGGCGTTGGAAAACGATGCGCCCTTTCTTGAAGAAGAGATATCGTAATTGTAAAAAGGACAGTAGTCCATCTGACCTCGCCCGAAGACGTTCTTTTATCGCAATGTGTAAGTAAAATCGTACGCGCTTCCTTTCGTATCGCGCGCATGCAGGTTCATTTCGCCCTGGGCGTCCACATACGCGCCGGTCCCGCCGGTCACGGCCAGCTTGGAATCGCCAGCATCGTAAAATGGCCCTTCCACTGTGATCTGCCCAGTCGCGAGTAGAAGCGTCCATATGCATTCGAAGGATTTACCAACCGCGACACGGACGCAATAGCCTTGATCGGTTCCCACCTCGTGCTTATCGGCGTCGTCAAAGACCGGGTTTGTGAATGTCAGCACGTCCCCGAGATTGTCCGCTTTGGCGCCGATATGTGCTGTCGTATCGGTAACCGCGTGCTCGATCACATGGATCTGCCGCGGCACTTCGGCTGCATTGGCAATGACAGGAACGGCCACAGCCAGGCAAGCGGCAACGCACAATTCACGCATCGAAGACTCCTTACGCATCGGCGGGCACCGCGGGCACGATTTTGCGGGTGCTGATTTTCCAGGCGTCGCCGGCCGGTGCGGTGCCGCGGTCGTACGGTCGCCCCAGCACCATGTATAGAACGCCGCAAATCACCATGACCGCAACGGAGACGCTCAGACTATAATTCACATACCAGGGGCTGTCAGGTGTTCGCGGCCAAAGCAAATCCAGGATCGCGCTTACGCCATAGAGGATGCCGACAACATTCACGGTCAAGCCCCAACGCCCGAGCGTAAAGCGGCCGCCAGGATGCCAGCCGCGTAACCGTGCCGTCAACGCGCCAATTACGATCATCTGGAACGCCGCATAAATCGCGACGATCGCTGAACTTACAATTGCGGTCAACGCATCCGCGAGAAATAGTCCAAGGCAGATGATGATTGCCGCGACCACGCCCGAAAGCACCAGGGCCCGCACCGGAACATGGGTATGCGGCGAGATTTTCGCGAAATAGGTGCTGCGCACCACCATTTCGTCGCGGGCATAGGCGAACACCAGGCGGCTCGCCGCCGCCTGCAGGCTGAGGATGCAGGAAATGAAACTGACCATGACCACCGCCACCACCAGGCGCGCACCTGTAGGGCCGAAATCGGCCAGCAATACGCGCTCCACCGGGTCGCTGATTTTGCCGGCAACGATGGCGCCGATATCCGGTTGCGCCAGGATCAGCGCAAGGCACACGAAGGCGGCCGCGGTCATGCCGACATAGATGGTCATGCGCATCGCGCGTGGTATGGCGACGCCGGGATTGGGCGTTTCCT
>DATJOH010000051.1:0-4922 GCA_035507235.1 Acetobacteraceae bacterium | reverse complement strand
GCGGCCGCCTATGTGCGCACGGCGCGGGCGCGCGGATTGCCCTACGGCACGATCCTGTTCCGGCATGTGCTGCCGAACGCGGTGCGGCCGCTGATCACGCTGCTGGGCTTCTCGCTGCCGGCGATATTCTCGGGCAGCGTGGCGGTGGAAAGTGTATTCGATTATCCCGGCCTCGGGTGGTTGCTGTGGCGCAGCGCGCTGGCAAGTGATTATCCGGTGCTGATCGGAATCGTATTGCTTGTCGGCATTGCGACGAGCGTTGGCAGCCTGGCCGCCGATTTGTTGAATAGCGCGATCGACCCGCGGACGCGTTATGTTTAAAAAGAAAGAATCTTCTTTTCTGAAGAAAAGAAGCAAAAGACTTTTGCTCTTTGGTGCCGGGGCACGCGGCCGGCAGAGGCGCAGTGTCACATGAGCAAAAGTCTTTTTGCTTCTTTTTCTTCAGAAAAAGAAGATTCTTCCTTCTTCGCCGCGCTCGCCATAGTGCTGGCCTGCCTGATCGGCCCATTGCTATGGCCTGCCGATCCCGCAGCGCTGCATTACGATTTGCCCGTTGCACCCCCGAGTTGGTTGCATCCGCTAGGTACCGATGAGCTTGGCCGGGACGAATTGGCGCGCCTGCTGCAAGGCGGGCTGGAGACGCTGAAAATTGCGGTGCCGGCGGCGGCGCTGGCGTTCGCGATTGGCGTTGCCTTTGGGCTGCTGGCTGGCATGGTGCCGGCCAGTGGCGTGCGCCTGCTGGCGCCGCTGCTGGATGCGCTGCTGGCATTGCCGCCGCTGGTGGTGCTGCTGTGCGGCGCGGCGCTGTTGCCGCGCAATGCGGTGAGTGTCGCGGTGCTGATCGGGGTTACCGCCTGGCCGGCGCTGGCGCGGCTGGTGCTGATCGAAACGGTTTCGTTGCGTGGGCGAGATTTCGCCTGGGCATCGCGGTTGCTGGGCGCCGGCGCGGTGCGCATGGCGCTGCATCATTACGTGCCGAACATGCGGCGGCTGTTGGCGGTGAATGCGATGTTTCTGCTGGGCGATGCCATCCTCGCGTTGTCCGCCATGAGTTTTCTGGGGCTGGGGGTGCCGCCGCCGGCGGCGAGTTGGGGCGGCATGCTGCAAGGCGGTCTAGGGCTGATCGATTTGGGGGCGTGGTGGCTGATATTGCCGCCGGGCCTGGCGATTACCGCGTGCCTGCTGGCGACGGGTGCGGCGGGGCGGCGGGTGTGAGAGAAGTTTGTTCTTTTCTGAAGAAAAGAACCAAAAGACTTTTTTCTGTTAAGCGTGCGGCTGCTCCCGCCGCCACGGCCAACAGACAAAAGTTTTTTGCTTCTTTTTTTCAAAAAAGAAGTCCTTAACGTGACTCTTCACGTTTCGAATCTGACCGTCGCGTTACCCCGCATGGGCCGCATGCAGCCCGTGCTCGAGGATTTTTCGCTCGCCATTGGCGCGGGCGAGATGGTGGCGCTGGTGGGCGAATCCGGTAGCGGCAAGACCACGGCCGCTTTGGCGATACCGCGCCTGTTGCCACGAGGCGCGCGGATTGATGGCAGCATTGTTCTTGAGGGGCAGGATCTCGGTGCGCTTTCGCCGGTGGCGGTGCGGCGGGTGCGTGGCACGCGGATCGGCATGGTGTTTCAGGATGCACTGGCCGCGTTCAATCCGGTGCTTTCCATCGGCGCGCAGATTGCGGCGCCGATGCGGCTTCATCAGGGGCTGAGCCGCGGCGCCGCGTGGCGGCGGGCGGTGGCGCTGCTGGATGAGGTGGGGATACCGGATGCCGCGGCGCGGGCGCGGGATGCGCCGCACCAGTTTTCCGGTGGCATGCGGCAGCGGGCCATGATTGCGGCGGCGCTGGCGTGCGATCCGGCGCTGTTGATTGCCGACGAGCCGACCGCCGGGCTCGATCCGGTGCTGACGGAGCATGTGCTCGCTCTGATTGCCGGTTTGCGGCAGTCGCGGCGGCTAGCGGTGCTGCTGATCAGCCACGATTTGCGGCTGGTGGCGCGGCATGCGGAACGGGTGGCGGTGCTCTATGCCGGGCGCTGCGTGGAGCAGGGCGATGCCACGGCGGTGATCGGGGCGCCGTTGCACCGCTACACCCGCGCCTTGCTGGCGGCGCTGCCGGCGCTTGGCGGCGGGGCACCGGAACCGATCCCAGGTGGCCTGCCGGAGCCGGAGGCGTGGCCGCCTGGCTGCCGGTTTGCGCCCCGATGCGGCTACGCCCAGCCGGCCTGCGCCGTCGGCGCCCCTTTGCTGCCGCCGGAGACGCGTGCCGCCGCCTGCCTGTTCCCCGGCGCGGGACCGGTCTCGCGGCGCGTCGAAGAGCGGCCGCCGGCGCCCGTGGGCGAAGCCATCCTTCGCGTACGGGATTTGCGCGTCTTCTATGGCGGCGGGCTGTTTGGCGCGCCCCGGAAGCTGGCGTTGGAGGGGATTTCGTTCGCGCTGGGCGCCGGCGAATGCCTGGCGCTGGTGGGCGCGAGCGGCGCCGGCAAAACCACGCTGAAGCGGGCGTTGCTCGGCATGGTGGCGCATGAGGGAAGCATTGGGTTTGCCGGTGAAGTAACCCGGCGCCGCTTGCAGCCGGTTTTCCAAAACCCGGCCGCTTCGCTTGATCCTTCGCAAACTGTCGGCGCGGCGATCTCCGAGGCGCTGGTACTGACTGGCCGGAAAGCGGACCTGGTGCCTGGGCTGCTGGCGCAGGTGGGGCTGACGGCCAGCCTTGCGAACCGGTTGCCCGCGACGCTGTCGGGTGGCCAGGCGCAGCGCGTGGCTATCGCGCGCGCGCTGGCCGCGGACCCGGCGCTGCTGTTGCTGGACGAGCCCACCGCCAGCCTGGACGCCGCGACCGCGGCCGCCCTGCTGGCGCTGCTGCGCGATCTGGCGAGCCGGCGCGGCCTCGGCTACATTGTGATCACACACGATCTGGCGATGGCTGCCGTGCTGGCGCACCGGGTCGCGGTTCTCGAGGAGGGGCGGGTGGTGGAAATCGCGGAAACCGCAACAATCTTGCGCGCGCCGCGCCATGCGGCGACCCGCGCGCTGGTCGCGGCGAGTTGGCTTGCGGCGCCATAAGCAAGCAACGGACGCCAGGATATTGCCTTCCCTTACTGCCCCGGTCCGTGCGTGTTCCGTGACATTTCAAATGTTTATCGGAACGCTGGCGTTGGCACGCAGCCTGCAACCAAGCGACCCATGCCGAACCTGATCGTGCAACAACGCCGCATGTACAAAGGAAACCAGAAATGAAGCTGATGCCGATGTTGCTTGCCTGCACCTGCCTCGCCGCGCCGGCGATGGCCGATGAAGGCATGTGGACCTACGACAATTTCCCGGTAGCCAAGATGAAGGCCAAATATGGCTGGGCGCCGGATGCCGCGTGGCTGACCCATGCGCGGCTGGCAAGCATACGGCTGGCGCAGGGGTGTTCCGCGAGCCTCGTCTCCCCGGACGGGCTGGTGATGACGAACCATCATTGCGCGCGCGAATGTTTGTCCGAGTTGGCCGACGCCAAGCATGATTATATCGCGCACGGATTCTACGCCGAGACGCAGGCCGACGAAAAGAAATGCCCGGCGCTGGAAGCCAACCAGTTGACCGACATTACCGACGTGACGGCGAAAATGACCGCGGCGACCGCCGGCAAGTCGGGCAGCGCGTTCCATGACGCCGAGCGCGCCGCCATCGCGAAAATCGAGAGCGATTGCGGCACCGCCTCCGATGTCCGCTGCCAAGTGGTGACGCTGTATCACGGTGGCGTCTATGATCTCTACAAATACAAGCGCTATCAGGATATCCGCGTGGTGTTCGCGCCGGAGGAAAGCATCGCCTTTTTCGGCGGCGACCCGGATAATTTCACCTTCCCGCGCTACGATCTGGATAATGCCTTTGTCCGCATTTATGACAACGGCAAGCCGCTGCACACCGACACCTACCTGAAATTTGCCACCACCGGCGTGAAAGATGGCGACATCGCCTTCGTCAGCGGCAACCCCGGCGGCACCGATCGCGAGGATACGCTAGCGCAATTCGAATTCCAGCGTGATTACGCACTGCCTTTCACGCTCTATCTGCTTTCCGAAGTGCGCGGCATGCTGAACGAGTACGCCACCAAGGGGCCGGAAGAAGCGCGCACATCCAATACCATGCTTTTCCTGATCGAGAATTCGACCAAGGCGCTCAAGGGACGAGCAGAGGCATTGTCGCAAGGATCGCTCGTGGCCGACAAGGCGCGGGCGGAGATGAAACTCCGCAAGCAAGTGGCGGCTAATTCGCAGCTTCAGGCCGCTGATGGCGGCGCCTGGGATGCGATCGCCAAGGCCATGCAGCACGACCAGGATATTTTTGAGCGCGATGCGCTGCTGGAAAACCTGCCGCAGCGGCTTTCACCCCTGCTGGCACAGGCGATCGAGCTGAATAGATACGCTGCCGAATCGCAAAAGCCGGACGGCCAGCGGCTCGAGGAATATTCGACGGCGAATTTCCCGGCGCTGAAGCAGGACATCACTTCGCCGGCGCCGATCTATCCGGAGCTGGAAAAAACCATGCTCACCTGGTGGTTGACCAAGGTGCGCGAATATCTTGGCACCAGCGATCCGGCCGTTCGATCATTGCTCGGCGACGCAAGCCCGAGCGAAGTGGCGGCGAATATCGTCGATCACACCAAGCTCACCGACGCCGCATTCCGTGCGAAGCTGCTGAATGGCGGCGCCGCGGCGATCAACGCGTATGACGATCCGCTGATCGATTTCGCCCGCAAGCTGGACGGCCCGGCACGCGCCGTGCGCATGGATTACGAGAACAACGTGAAGGCGGTTGTCACAAAGAATTCCACCCTGATCGCCAAGGCACGCTTCGCGCTGCAAGGGAAATCCAGTTATCCCGACGCCACTTTCACGCTCTATCTGCTTTCCGAAGTGCGCGGCATGCTGAACGAG
>DATJOH010000050.1:0-3530 GCA_035507235.1 Acetobacteraceae bacterium | reverse complement strand
CATATCGGCATCCACCACCGCGACCAGCGTCAAATGCGGAAAGTGCCAGCCTTTGGCGACGATCTGGGTGCCGATGAGGAGATCGACTTCGCGCGCCTCGATGGCGCGGGCGGCGGCGGTGGCGGCGTGGGGGCCGGGCATGGTGTCGCTGGCCATGACCAGGCGACGGGCGTCGGGGAAGAGGTCGGCGGCTTCTTCGGTGATGCGTTCCACGCCGGGGCCGATGGGCGCCATGGTGTTTTCGGCGGCGCAGACGGGGCAGATGGTGGGGGCCGGTTCGGTATGGCCGCAATGATGGCAGGCGAGTTCGCGGCGGGCGCGGTGCTCCACCAGCCAGGCGGTGCAGTTGGGGCAGGCGAGGCGGTGGCCGCAGGCACGGCATAGCGTGAGCGGTGCGTAGCCGCGGCGATTGAGGAACAGCATGACCTGCTCGCCGCGGGCGAAGCGGGCTCGGGCGGCTTGGACCAGCGTGGGCGAGAGGAATTTGCCGCGCGGCGGCGGGTGCTCGCGCATGTCGATGGCGGCGATGGACGGCAGGGTGGCGCCGCCGTGGCGGGCGGCGAGGTGGAGGTGGCCATACCGGCCGGCTTCCACGTTGGCGAGGGTTTCGAGGCTCGGGGTGGCGCTGACCAGGATGGCGGGGGCCGCGGAGAAGCGGGCGCGGACCACCGCCATGTCGCGGGCGTGGTAGACGACGCCTTCCTCCTGCTTGAAGGCGGTTTCGTGTTCTTCGTCGATGATGACGAGGCCGAGATCGGGGAAGGGCAGGAAGAGCGCCGAGCGGGCGCCGACGACGACGCGGGCGATACCGTCGGCCACGGCGCGCCAGGTGACGCGGCGGGTGCGGCTGCCGAGGTCGGAATGCCAGAGCGCCGGTGCGGTGCCGAAACGGCGGGCGAAGCGGTCCAGAAATTGTGCCGAGAGGGCGATCTCCGGCAGCAAAATCAGGGCTTGCTTGCCGGCGCGGAGACAGGCGCCGACGGCTTCAAGATAGACCTCCGTCTTGCCGGAGCCGGTGACGCCGTCGAGCAGGGTGACTGAGAAGCTGGCGGCTTCGGTGAGGCGGCGGAGTTCGGCGGCCACTTTTTCCTGCGCCGGCGAGAAGTGGGGCGCGATGAAATCGGGGTTGGGGCGGGCGAACGGCATTTCCGCCGGGACTGGGGCGGCTTGCAGCAGGCCGGCATCCGCCATGCCGCGGATGACGCTGCCGCCGACGTCGGCGAGGCGGGCGAGGTCGGCACCGGGCAGGATGCGGTCCCCGAGCACGGCGAGGACGCGGGTGCGCTGGGGGGTGAGGCGGATTCCGGTGACGTCCGGCACGGCGTGCCAGCCGGCGGCAACCGGGGGTGGTGTGAGGGCGTTCACGCGCAGCGCCATGGCGAGCACGTCGCCGGGGGCGGAGAGCGTGTAGCCGGCGACCCAATCCACCAGGCGGCGCAACGGCGCGGGGATGGGGGGTGCTTCGACGGCAGCGGTGACCGGCTTCAATTTGCTGTCCGGCACCGTGGGGCCGGCGGGCGCGTCCCAGACGACGCCCACTTCCTGGCGGCGATTGAGCGGGACCAGGACGATGTCGCCGGGGGCGTATGCGTGACCGGGCGGCACGGCGTAATCGAACGGGCCGATGAACGGATAGGGCAGCAGGACGGGCACGCGGCGCGCGCTAAAAAGCGCTCCACGGTCACTTTCGGTTGCAGTCTGGGGTGGCTTTGTCACGTCGGCTCGTGTATAATCCTGACCATGACGGACGATCTCCGCACCGAAGACGTGGAATGCTTCCTGCGCGCCAATCCGGCGTTCCTGGCGGCGCGGCCGGAGTTGTACCGGGTGCTGACGCCGCCGCAACGGGTGCATGGCGAGGTGCTGGCCGACCACATGACGGCGATGGTGCGGATAGAGCGGGCGCATGCGGCGGCGCAGCAGGAGCGGGCGGAGCTGGTGCTGACGGCCGGGCGGGCGGCGGCAAGCCTGGCGGACCGGGTGCATGAGGCAGTGCTGGCGCTGATTGCGGCGCCGGATGTGGCCGATTGCGTGGCGCAGGAATTGCCGCATTTGCTGGGCATCGATGCGGCGGCGCTGTGCTGCGAAGGGTTCCGGCCGCGCTGGCGCAGTCTGCCGCCGGGCGCCGTGGCGGCGCTGATGCGGGGCAAGCAGGTGATCATGCGCGACCGGCCGGCGGATGCCGTGCTGCTGCACGCCGAGGCGGCGCTGCTGGCGGAACGGGATGTGCTGGTGCGGCTGCCGAGCCCGGTGCCGGTGCTGCTGGCGATGGTGTCACGCGATCCGGCGGCGCTGCCGGGGAACCAGGCGACGCAGTATTTCACCTTCCTGGGGCGGGTGCTGGCAACGTTGATTGCGTAAGCGTTGGTCGCGTGGACCAGGTTGAAGCCTTGATATTGCACCTGACGGCGGCGCGCGGGGTGGAGAAATCCATTTGCCCGTCCGAGGTGGCGCGCGCGCTGGATGCCGATTGGCAGCGACGGATGAAGGACGTGCGGGCGGCGGCGGTGCGGCTGGCGCGGGCGGGGCGCGTTGAAATATTGCACAAAGGGAAGAAGGTTACCGAATTGGACGCGGTGCGGGGGGTGATTCGGTTGCGGGGCGTGGAAGCCGAAAGGAATGCCAATCCGCGGAGGGATTGATGCGTTGGCGAAGCAAAGGAAGATTTCTTTTTTTAAAAAAAGGAAACAAAAAACTTTTGACTTTGGCTCGCAGCGGCGGCGTCGATGCGCGGAATCGGTGCCGCCCGCAACAGAAAAAAGTTTTTTGCTTCTTTTTTTCAAAAAAGAAGAATCTTCCTTCCTTACTGCGGATCAAGGCCCAATTCGCGTTGTTTCTTTTTCGTGAGCCCTCGCGCGATCATATCGTGTGACTGGCGAAAATGATCGCGGAGTGCGCCGTCGCTGAGCCCTGGTTTCTTGAAATGCTGGATCCATTTCAGGCCGCGTGACGCGAGGTATGGCGCGGGGCGCAATCCGGGCTGGTCCTTCAGGAATTCATAGGCAATGTCGCTGACCTTGAAGGTGAAGCGCGTTTCGCCATCCTCGATGCCGCCGACGGCGAACACCTTGCCGCCGACTTTCCAGACGTGCGAGCCGCCCCATTGGACGACATAGGTCGTTGCGGGAAGGCTACGACAGAATGCGTTGAATTTCTCGACCGTCACGCTGTGCTAGCGCAGGAAGCCCGCGCCTGGCTTGCGGTCGAGAATGGAGGAGCCGGTGACGCCGTCCTCCTCGTCGGTGTCGGAGAGTTCGCCGGAGAACACGGAATGGTCGCCGTGGTGGGCGAGCACTTCCTGTTCGCGGCGGCCGGCCGTGCGGTCCACGGCGTACAGCGTGGCGAAGCCGCGGCTTTTCGCTTCCTTGCGGGCGTGCTGAACCGCGTGCTCCCAGGCAACCGGCGCGCCGTTGGCGCCAACCGCGATTTCCACGGTGGGGGAGCGGCCGAAGAAGTCGATTTCGGTCACCACCACGTTCGGATCGTCTTCGCCGAACCGCCGTATCACCAGCGCATGTGCGCCACGCTCC